>JALYUI010000706.1 GCA_030853845.1 Bacteroidota bacterium
CACGGTGCTCGTTTCGTATTCGCCCGCTGTCACAAGTGGTAGTTTTTCCTTGCTACAGCCAGCCAGCAACAGGCTACCCAAGCATAAATAGTGAAGTAGTTGTGTCTTCATTTGGCGGCATCAAAAACCTTAAAATATGTCGCTAGTGCGAAGGATTGCTAAAGTTATACTACAGCGCCGTATCCAGCACCTCATCGCCGTCATCAGCCATTGTTTTGGCTAGCTTCTCGATGTTGAGGCTACGCGCCGAGGCGTCGAAAATCTCGCAGTAGGTGCCGCGCTTTTCGTAAAGTTCGGTGTGGGTGCCGCTTTCCACCGCTTCGCCTTTTTTCATGACGTAGATGCAGTCGGCATCCACGATTTGGGCGAGGCTGTGGGAGATGATGACCACCGTGCGGCCCTGCTTGATGGCGTCGAGGCTGGCGGTGGGCTCGTCGAGGAAGATGATGGGCGGGTTTTTGAGGAAGAGCCGGGCGATGGCGATGCGCTGCTGCTGGCCGCCGCTGAGCTGCTGGGCATCGGACTCGTACTGGCGCGGCAGGTCCAGAATCTGGTCGTGCAGGTAGGCCTGCCGGGCGGCGGCTTCGATGTCGGCCTGGGTGGCGTGGAAGTCGCCGTAGCGGATGTTCTCTTCGATGGTGCCCTTGAAAATGTGGTTTTTCTGGAGCACCAGGCCGATTTCCTGGCGCAGGGCGAAGGTGTCGTACTCGGACAGCGGGTGGCCGTCGAGGAGGATTTCGCCGCCGTTGGGGCGGTAGAACTGGCAGAGCAGGTTGATGATGGTGCTCTTGCCCGCCCCGCTGAGGCCCACCAGCGCGGTGGTTTTCCCGGCCTCGATGCGTAGGCTCACGTCGTGCAGGGCGGCCGTGCCGCTGGGGTAGGTGAAGTTGACGTGGCGCAGCTCGAACTGGCCGCGCAGGTCGTCGCCGGGGGCCAGTGGGCCGGGGCGCTCGGTCTGGTCGTCGGCGTCGAGGATGGCGAAGAAGCCTTCGGAGTAGGTGAGGGCCTCGTTCATCTCGTCGTAGATGCGGTGGAGCTGCCGGATGGGCGCCGACACGTTGTTGAACAGCAGGATGTGGAACATGATGGCCCCGATGGAAATCTGGCGGCCCAGCACGAGGTAGGCCGTGAGCACGATGATGGCCACCACGCCAATCTGCTCGACGAAGGTTTTGAGGCCGTCGAAGCGGAAGTTGGTTTTGCGGGTCAGGAGCTGGGCGCCTTCGAGGCGGCTTTGCACGCTGGCCTGCTTCTGGCCCTCGTACTGCTCGCGCACGAAGCTTTTGATGACCACAATGCTGTCGATGATGCTGATGAGGCCGTGGTTTTTCTCCTCGCGCAGGCGCTGGAGGCCGCGCCGCACGCCCTGCAACTTCTCGGCCTGCGCGTAGCTCAGCCAGAAATAGACCGGCAAAATGGCCAGCGCCACCAGCCCCACCCACTTGTTGTTCAGGAAAATGACCACCAGCGCCACGATGGCGTTGGCGAAAAGCGGCATGATGTCGATGAAGAAATTTTGCACCAGCTTCATGAGGCTCTCCACGCCCCGGTCGATACGGGTTTGGAGCTTGCCGGTCTGGTTGCCGTCGTCGGAGAAGAAGCCGAGCTGGTAGCTCAGAATCTTCGAAACGGCCGTTTGGGCCAGCACGCCGGAAATCTGGATGCGGATTTTCTCGCCGTAGTATTTCTGCCCGAACTGGATGAAGGTGTTGATGATTTCTTTGCCCAGCAGCAGCCCGCTTACCCAGGCCAGCAGCGTCCAGCCCTCGGCCAGGCCCTGGCCCTTGTCCAGCATGCCTTGCACCGTGTCCACGGTGTAGCGCAACACGAAGGGGTTGACCTGCGCGGCCAGCGAGCCCACCAGCGTGAGCAGCAGCGTGGCAATCACCAGGCGGTGGTAGGGCCGCACAAACGGCAGCAGGCGTTGGATAATCTGCCAGAGGCTCATCTAGGGTCGGGGCTAGGAGTGAAGCCGGTTAGACGAGCGGGGCGGGGGTGGGGTTGTTTTGGCGCTAATCCTGTCTTCTAAGAACGAGGAATAGCCGAACACTATAGAACTCAGGAGTAAGCTGCCAGTCTAAGTTTATTAATTCCTGCGTTGCTTCCTCGAATACTTCGTTATCGTAAAGAAATTCAGCGGCAGAAATTTTAGAATTATTGCAGGAAAAGAAAAAACGAAACCAGTGATATTCTTTAGATAAAGGGAGGTTGTGAATGATGCCTTCAATTCTGGTGAATAATTCGGCTGGAATATGGATAGGCTTATTACCGATGGATTTCAAACCATAATTTCCGCAGTACACCCTCCAGGTGTGTTCATTGACGTTCCATTGCTCAACGTCAAACTGGTCATCCTCTTGCACATTTTGCAAAGCTCCTATTATGATATGGAGACTGTTTCGAGCGAAGTTTTGCAGATTGTTGTCAATAGCAGTTTCGGCAGTATCACCTACATCCCCGAAGCATTCAATAATAACCTGGTCTTTGATTGTGAGGCTGACATCGAGACGAGAAGAAACGCCATTAGGAAACTCCTGCTGATTAACTCTGGATTCCACCAAAGCCAACTGTTTGGATACGAGTAGAAATTTTTGGTCAAGCGGCATGGTAGCTATTCCATGACCATTGAATAGCGCTTGAAGTTGGGTATTGACATCTATCATGTTAGGAAAGGCTCAGACATTTTGAATATTTATAATTACCTGCCAGTACGCCAGCGGAGTGTATCGTTCTGCCACGCGAACTACAAAGTTCGCGCTACTGCGCTGGAGTCGCCAGCAGCTCCGCCAGGGCCGCCGCTTCGGTTTCATAGGCTTCGGCTTGCAGGCGCAGGAGGTGGTAGTGGGCGGCGTGGCTGGGCTTGAAGCGGCGGGCCAGAGTTGGCACCCAGTTGCGGATGGCGGTGGCCATGTCTTCGTCTTGGGGCAAAGTCGGGGCGGCGAGGTCGGTGAGCACGGTTGGTAGGACTTGCTGCCAGCGGCTGGCATACACGGCCCGCGCCGTGAGCTTGAGCAGTGCGAGGCGCAGGGTAGCGGCTTTGGCCAGGCAGTATTTGTGGCGGTATTCCAATAGGGCAGTTTCCGGGGCGGGGGCAGAGGCGGGCAGCGGCTCGTGGTCGGGCGGGAGGACGGGCACGGCGGGCAGGTGCCGCAGCAGCGGCAACAGGCGCAGGCGCAGGGTGAGGGTGAGGTCGCGCCGGCCGGCTTCGATGTGGCCGATGATGGCCTTGCCAACATCCATAAACATGGCTAGCTCCTGCTGGCTGAGGCCAAAGTAGCGGCGGACGGCCCCAATGGGCGTGTCAGTAGAAATGCGACGGCGGGCCATATTGAGCGAACGAATAAGTAGACATTTCGGGCAAGATAGAAAATAAGTCTACGGGGTTGTAGACTTATTTTCTATCTTGCCCGAAATGTCTACTTATTCGTTCGCTCAATATGGCCCGCCGTCGCATTTCTACTGACACGCCCATTGGGGCCGTCCGCCGCTAC
>JALYUI010000733.1 GCA_030853845.1 Bacteroidota bacterium
GCTCTACCGCCGCAGTAATTAGATTTACTACGGCGGTAGAGCTGCTTCACTGCGTTCAGCATGACGTTGTTTTTGTTCGTTCAAATCCCTTTCCAACCGCCCCTCCTACTTGGCCCGCATCGACGACTCGCGAATCATCAGTCGTGGCTGCACCACAATTTTGCGCGGGGCGGCCCCGGGCGCATCGTCGTGCACCATTTCCAGCAGCAGGTTCATGGCGGCCTCGCCCACTTCCTGGGGGCACTGGTCTACCGAAGTCAGGTTGGGCTCGGTTAGGGAGGTGAAGCTTTCGTTGCTGAAGCCAGCCAGGGCCACATCCTGCGGAATGCGCAGGCCGCGCTCCTTGAGCACGCGCATGGCCCCCACGATGGAAAAGTCGCTGGCCGAGAACACGGCATCGGGCCGCTGCTTCAGCGTCAGTAGCTGCTCCATGCCGGCGCGGCCGTCGGCCTCCCACATGTCGCTGAACAGCACCAGCTCATCCTCCACCGCGATACCGGCTTCTTCCAGGGCCTGGCGGTAGCCGCCGAAGCGGTTGATGTAGATATTGAGGTGCTGCGGGCCGCCGAAGTGGGCAATGCACCGGAAGCCCTGCTCCAGCAGGTGCTTCGTGGATTGGTAGGCCCCCTGGAAGTCGTCGAGCTCCACCGCGTTTAGCTCGGGACTATCCACAATACGGTCGAAAAACACCAGTGGAATGCCCCGCTTGCGGATTTTGTCGAAGTGCGCGTAGTCGTGCGTGGGCCGGGCCACCGACACCAGAATGCCGTCGACCTGGGCGTTTATCATAGTCAGCACGTTTTTCTGCTCCTGCTCGTAGTCTTCGTTCGACTGGCAGAGCAGCACGTTGTAACCGGCGTGGTTGGCCACGGCTTCGGCCCCCTTCATCACCTGCGAGAAATAATGCCCGTCGATGTGGGGTACAATCACGCCCAGCGTATTGCTACGGCCCTTGCGCAGGGCAGCGGCGAGGTGGTTGGGCTGGTAGTTGAGCTGCTCGGCCAGAGCCCACACCCGCTCGCGGGTGGCTTTGCTGATGCGCGAATGCCCGCTCAGGGCCCGCGAAACCGTCGAAACGGCCAGATTCAGCTCTTTGGCGATATCCGAGATGGAAGCGCGTTTTTGTGACAAAGCGTTGGGAATTTGGTGGGAACTGACGCGGCAAAAGGTGCGGCAAGGTAAGCACGCCGCCCGAAGTGCACCAGCTCTTCAAGTTTGGGGCGGCATCCTGAATTATGGGTGAAGCCGCCGGACCGAGAAGTACATCATGCAGAGTGTGGCTGGGAATGTAGCGCAGACTTTGTAGTCCACGTCCCCACGTCGTAATGGCCGGCTTACCGACGGCGACATGCGCGGGGACGCGGACTACAAAGTCCGCGCTACTTCCTGCTGCGTCGCCGCAATTTCTAACAACTTGGTGCCTTATCCCACCGCGCCCTTGTAGTGCACCTCCGACTGCTCGCGTAGCCGCCCGGCGCTGAATTCGGGAGTGATGTCGCGCTGCGGGTCGGCCAGCAGCTCGTAGCCCACCATAAACTTACGCACCGTGGCCGAGCGCAGCAGCGGCGGGAAGAAGTGCATATGCAGGTGCCACTCGGGGTGGGCCGCGCCGTCGGTGGGGCGCTGGTGCAAGCCAGCCGAGTACGGAAAGGAGATGCGGAACAGGTTGTCGTAGCGAATCGTGAGGCGGCGCAGGGCATCGGCCAGCGCGTCGCGCTCGGGACCGGTGAGTTGGGCCACATCCGCCACCGGGCGGCGGGCGATGACGATGGTTTCGAAGGGCCAGACGGCCCAGAACGGCACCAGCACCACGAAATGCTCGTTTTCGAGCACCACCCGCTCCTTTTTCTCCAGCTCGATTTTGAGGTAGTCGGCCAGCAGGGTGCGGCCGTGCTGCTGGTAGTAGGCCAGCTGCTGCGCGCCTTCCTTGGCGGGCTCGCCGGGCACGGTGCGCTGGGCCCAAATCTGACCGTGGGGGTGCGGATTCGAGCAGCCCATCATCGCACCTTTGTTCTCGAAAATCTGCACATGGTTGATGTCGGGCCGCGCGCCCAGCGTTTCGTACTCGCTGGCCCACACATCCACCACCGCCCGAATGGCACCTGTGGTCATCTGGGGCAGGGTCAGGTCGTGACGGGGTGAGAAGCAGATGACGCGGCAGATGCCCGACTCGGCCTCGGCCCGCAGCAGCCCGCCCTCGTCGATGCGGCCGGCAGGCACCTCGGCCTGCAAAGCCCCGAAGTCGTTGTCGAACACGTAGGTACCGGTGTATTCCGGGTTCACTTCGCCGCCCACGCGGGCGTTGCCGGGGCAGAGGTAGCAGGTGGGGTCGTAGGCGGGGCGCTGGTCGGCCTCGGGCTCCTCCTGCTGGCCCTGCCAGGGCCGCTTCGAGCGGTGCGGCGACACCAGCACCCATTCGCCCGTCAGGGCATTAAAGCGGCGGTGCGGGTGCTCGGTGGAATCGAAAGAGGCGGACATAAATTGGGATGAGTTTAAAGCTAACGGTCATGCTGAGCGCAGCCGAAGCATCTCGCGTGCAGCAGCAATCAAAATCGTAGAACGATTGATTCTACTATTG
>JALYUI010000757.1 GCA_030853845.1 Bacteroidota bacterium
ACCAGACACCTGGCGGCGATTCCGTCTGGACTTTCAACCGGCTGATGCGCCCGCTGGATAACACGGCGCTGGGGGGCATCTTCGCATTCGCCAGCGCGCGCAAAAGCCACAATAACCTGTTTGGAGCGCGGTTGAGCTGGCAGCCGGGCACGGCCGAATTCGTTCTGGAGAATGTGGGAGAAGGCGCGGCCCAGGCGGCTTCTTCGCTGCGCCTGCGGCCCCGGGCAGCCATTGGCAGCAGCTGGCCCGTAGCTAGCCCCTCGGGCCAGTTGGCTACCCTCACCAGCCGTACCTGGCAGCTGATAAGCACCCAGCCGGGGGCACCCCTCGATTCGGTGGCAGTTATCACCCTGGGGTCGGGGCAGGTACTGCGGCTCAGCCAGCACTATGGCTTGCTGGCGGGGCCGCGTTGGCTCGCCACAAGTGGCACTGTACCCGCCTACGAAATGGCCCAGTTGCCTGTGTCGCTGGCGTCCTCGCCGCTGAATCCGGCCACGCTGTTTGGCTGGCAGCCGGGCGATTTGCTGGGCTATGATTACTCGCAAGTAAGTCTTACCGGGCCGGCTTGTATGTCTACTTATACGCTGCGACGGATTCTGACCCGGCGGGTAGTGAGCGATTCGCTTCTCATTACCTGGCAACAGCAGTCACGCACTGTCAGTAACCCGGGCATGGGTTGCTTCAATACTGGTACTACAGTAGGCACGGTGGAATCGGGGCGCGCGGCCTTCTCGCTAAGGACTGGGCAATCGGGGCGATTTGCGATGCTGCCGATGTTGTCGGGCGAGTATAAGGCCGTGAGCCCACTATCCAATGTGGTCATGGTTGTTGGGTTGGGCCTCGCGGTTCCTCAGTTTGTTGATTGTAACGTGGGGAATAAAGTGTTGCCTTATGAGCATATGTACAATACGTCTTCGTCGGGAGGTACACCCACATACAGCACTATTACTGATTACAACTGGTTTGGGCAATTTTCACCGGCCACTGGTTTGGGCGATGTGCGCATGGGCGAAACATTTCTGCGTTACACGTCGATGACCCGAAATGGTCTTACAACTACCTGCGGCTCTGATAACAATTTTGCCAACCTGCTGGCCACCCACGCCGCCCAGGCCGCCGAAGTAGCGACCCTCGCGCCCAACCCGGCCGCCGAAATGGCCACCCTCACGCTGGTCCGGCCCGCCGGCCCCGGCGCGTTACTGCATCTGACCGACGCTCTCGGCCGCCTCGTGTGGAGCGCGCCGGTTGCCGCCGGAGAAACCGTGCTGCGGGTGCCGCTAGCCGCGCAGCCCGCTGGCCTGTACCTGCTCCGGCTGAGCGGTTCGGGAGCGGCCGGCGCGACCTGGAAACTGCTGCATTGGTAGGAGCCGAGGGCGGCCGAAAAATATTCGGCATGTAGTTGTTCTTTGGGGAGATTAAATAGATATATTTAGGCGCTGAACGGTAGCCGGGCTTTTGTACCGGACTGCGGTTCAGCGCCGTTCTTTTTTTCTTTCACTCAACCCAATTCCCACGCCGCATGAACAAACTTACGCTCTCCGCTGCGTTGCTCGGGCTGCTGCTCGGTAGCTGCCAGCGCCACGACGATGACCTCCAAACCCCCGAGCCGGCCGCCGACCCCACAACGGCCCTCAGCACCCAGCAGCTCGACGACCAGATTCTGACGCGCCTGCGGGCCACCGGCCGCTACGACTGGAACGAGGCGCCCGCGCACGTGGTGTGGAGCGCCCTCACCCGCTCGGACTACGTGCTGAGCGTGGGCTACCGGCCGGCGGGCTTCAGCGGCTCGCTGCCCGCCGATGCGGCCACTAACCCGGCCTGGATAGCGGCCCGCGCGCAGGTGCAGGCCCTGATTCTGAGTGAGGAGCAGAAGGCCGACCCCAGCCTCAGGGCCGATAAGCTGGTGGCCTTCAAGGAAAGCGTGCTGCCGGTGCTCGACGTAACGGTGCACCAGCTGAGCACCATCAAGGCACTGCGGGCCAGCGGACTGGTGCGCTACGCCGAGCCCATGGGCTATGAGCCCTACCACGAGGGCACGACGGTTAATAAGGGGGTATCGTCGCTGTTGAGCAGTGGCTGCGGCAATAATACCGCCACGACCGGGCTGGTGGCCGGTACCGACTACACGGTGCTCTCCAACGGCAGTAAATCGAGCTGGAACCAGGCCGACCAGTACCACGGCGTGCGCAGCGGCTGGAGCCAGAGCACCGGGCGCGGCATTAAAATCCTCATTATTGACACCGGCTGCTCCGACGCGCAGGAAAACCTGGGCACTGCCTTCAACCAGGGCCTGAGCGCGGGCCGTACCATCGAGCGCCTCGTGACGCTGCCACGCAACAGCATTTTCGGCATCCCGTACGGCAGCGCCGAAACGCCGAACGACGGCTGCGGCCACGGTACCAGCATGGCCGGAGCGGCCGCTGGCCCGCGCGGCACCGACGGCGCGGCGGTGGGCATGGCCTACAATTCGGACCTGATAACCGTGCACGCCGCCGAGGATGTGTTCATCGACGCCAGCCGCGAGGTGAAAGGCATTGCCGACGCTTACTTGCTGGCCGGCGACCGCGCCGACGTGCGCATCGTCAGCATGAGCATGGGCCGCCTCACCAGCTCGTCGCAGATTGGCGATGCCATTGCCTACGCCTACGGCAAGGGCAAGCTCATCTTATGCGCGGCCGGCACCTCGTTCAACTGGTCGGCGGGCTGGGTGGGCGTCATCTACCCCGCCTCGCTGCCCGAAGCCGTGGCCGTAACCGGCATGAAAAGCGACCTGAGCACCCGCTGCGACGAGTGCCACGTCGGGGCCGACGTAGAGTTTACCGTTGTAATGCAGCAGAGCAGCAACGACCGCCGGCCCCTCACGCTGGCCATGAGCGGCGACGCCCCCAGCACCGTGGGTGGCTCGTCGGTAGCCACCAGCAGCATGGCCGGCATGGCCGCGCTGGTGTGGGCCAAATACCCCACCGAATCCCGCGCTCAGATAATGAGCCGCCTCGTAGCCGCCAGCTCCAACCACAACGCTCGCAACAGCAG
>JALYUI010000801.1 GCA_030853845.1 Bacteroidota bacterium
GGTTTTTAGCTCGGTCAAAATCCGAGAGCAAAACGCAGCGGCCATTCACTGAGCGGCGGCCCACGCGGCGAATTTGGGGCTGCCGGAGTAATCAGGTCGCGCCTCTACCCTGTTCTGCCGATATTGCGCAGCATTTCCCACCACCGCATCTACCCAAAATGGTCAACGAACAACAAATCGAATATGGCTTCATTGGCCAGCTCACCAGCCTGAAGTACATCCATCGGCCCGATATCCGCGACCGGGCGGCGCTGGAGGCCAACTTCCGCCAGAAGTTCGAGGCGCTGAACCGGGTGACGCTTTCGGATGCGGAGTTTCAACGGCTGCGCGATGAGATTGTAAATGCCGACGTGTTTGTGGCCGCCAAAACGCTGCGTAGTCAGAACACCTTCACCCGCGAGGACGGCACTCCCCTGCACTACTCGCTGGTCAACATAAAAGACTGGTGCAAGAACGACTTTGAGGTGGTGAACCAGCTGCGCATGAGCACCGCCGCCAGCCACCACCGCTACGACGTGCTGCTGCTGCTGAATGGCCTGCCGCTGGTGCAAATTGAGCTGAAGACGCTGGAAGTGACGCCGCGCCGCGCCATGCAGCAGATTATGGACTACAAGGCCGATGCCGGCAACGGCTACGCCAACACCCTGATGTGCTTCGTGCAGCTGTTCATCGTGTCGAACCGCTCCACCGTGCTGTACTTCGCCAACAACCGGGCTGAGCACTTCAACTTCTCGGCCGACGAGCAGTTTCTGCCCGTGTATGAGTACGCCGACATCAACAACCGCAAGCCCGAGGGCCTGCACGACTTCGCCGAGAAATTCCTGGCCAAGTGCACGCTGGCCGAGCTGATAAGCCGCTACATGGTGCTGGTGGAAAGCGAGCAGCGCCTGCTGGTGATGCGCCCCTACCAGATGTATGCGGTGAAGGCCATTGTGGACTGCATTCACCAGAACCGGGGCAACGGCTACATCTGGCACACCACCGGCAGCGGCAAAACGCTCACCTCGTTCAAGGCTTCGACCCTGCTCAAGGACAACCCCGACATTGATAAATGCCTGTTCGTGGTGGACCGCAAAGACCTCGACCGCCAGACGCGGGAGGAGTTCAACCGCTTCCAGGAGGGCTGCGTGGAGGAGAATACCAACACCGGGGCCCTGGTACGGCGGCTGCTGTCGACGGACTACGCCGACAAGGTCATCGTGACCACCATCCAGAAGCTGGGCATCGCCCTCGACCCCAGCCACAAGCAGGACTACAAGGGGCAATTGCAGCCGCTGCGCGACAAGCGCGTGGTGTTCATCTTTGACGAGTGCCACCGCTCGCAGTTCGGCGAAAACCACAAGGCCATCACCGAATTCTTCCCCCAGGCCCAGCTATTCGGCTTCACCGGCACGCCCATCTTCGAGGAGAATGCTAGCTACACGCAGATGGATGGGGAGCAGGGCTCGTACCGCACCACGGAAGACATTTTCCAGAAGCGCCTGCATGCCTACACCATCACGCACGCCATTGAGGACAAGAACGTGCTGCGCTTTCACGTCGACTACTTCAAGCCCGAGGGCGCGGCGTCCCCGGCCCGGCCCGGTGCCCCCGCGCACAAGTCGGTGATTGGCTCCATTCTGCGCAAGCACGACGCGGCCACCCTTCACCGCCGCTTCAACGCGGTGCTGGCTACGCAGAGTATCAACGACGCCATTGACTACTACCGTCTTTTTAAGACGGAGCAGGAGGCGTATCGGAAAGAAAACCCCGATTTCCCGCCCCTGAACATTGCCTGCGTGTTTTCGCCGCCCGCTGAGGGCAACGCCGACGTGCGCCAGATTCAGGAAGACCTGCCCACCGAGAAGCAGGACAACCAGCAGGAACCCGAAGTGAAGAAGGCCGCCCTCAAGGGCATCATCGCCGACTACAACGCGCAGTACGGCACCAACCACAGCATCGGCGAGTTCGACGGATACTACCAGGACGTGCAGGGCCGCATCAAGGCCCAGAAGTGGCCGGTGGCCGACTACCCGCGCCGCGAGCGTATCGACATCACCATCGTGGTGGATATGCTGCTCACCGGCTTCGACTCCAAGTACCTCAACACGCTGTACGTCGATAAGAACCTCAAGCACCACGGCCTCATCCAGGCGTTTTCGCGCACCAACCGCGTGCTCAACGACACCAAGCCCTACGGCAACGTGCTCGACTTCCGGCAGCAGCAGCCGGCCGTGGATGCGGCCATTGCCCTGTTTTCGGGCGTGGACAAGGACCAGGACCCCCGCAAAATCTGGCTCGTGGAGCCCGCGCCCGTGGTGCTGGCCCGCTACGAAGCCGCCGTGCAGCAGCTCGGCACCTTCATGCAGGGGCAGGGCCTGCCCGCCACCCCCGCAGCCGTATCGAACCTGAAGGGCGACGCCGCCCGGGGCCAGTTTGTGGAGGCGTTTAAGGAGGTGCAGCGGCTGCGCACCCAGCTCGACCAGTACACCGACCTGGGCGCGCCCGAGCAGCAGCAGCTCGAAGCCCTGCTGCCCACCGACGACCTGCGCGCCTTCCGGGGCCAGTACCTGGAAACCGCCAAGCGCCTGCGCGACCAGCAGCGCCAGGGCGGCACCGCCGACGACGGCCCCGGCGTGGGCCAGCTCGATTTCGAGTTCGTGCTCTTCGCCTCGGCCATCATCGACTACGACTACATCATGGGCCTGATGGCGGCCAGCACCACCCCCGGCGCGCCCAAAAAGCAGAAGCTCACCCGCGAGCAGATTATTGCCCTGCTGGGCTCCAGCGCCAACCTCATGGACGAGGCCGACGACCTGGCCGCCTACTTCAACGCCCTGCCCACCGACCGGGGCTACGAGGTGGACGAAATCCGCGCGGGCTTTGCGGAGTTTAAAGCCGCGAAAACCGCCGCCGCGCTGGCCGCCATCGCCGCAGTGCAGGGCCTGGCCCCGGCCGCCCTCACGGCCTTCGTAGCCGGCACGCTGCGGCGCATGATTTTCGACAGCGAAGCCCTGGGCGACCTGCTGGCCCCGTTGGGCCTGGGCTGGAAAGCCCGCGCCGCCAAAGAAACCGAGCTGCTGGCCGACCTCATTCCCCTATTAAAGAAAATGGCCCACGGCCGCGATATATCCGGCCTGAAAGCATATGAATGACCGTCATGCTGAGCGCAGCGCAGCGAAGTCGAAGCATCTCGCGTGCAATACTAACCCAATCGTGCAACGACGCACGCGAGATGCTTCGACAAGCTCAGCATGACGATACTGCGCTCAGCATGACGTTCAGAAACCGTTAAAAGCCTCTCCTAATGTACGTGTACATTCTGACCAATCCCGCCCACACCGTCCTCTACATCGGCGTTACGAACGACCTCAACCGCCGCCTGGCGGAGCACGGTGCCGGCTTGGGCGACGCGCATAAATTCACCGGCCATTACCAAACTAATTTGCTGATTTATTTCGAGCATTGTGCGGATGCCATTCAGGCTATTACCCGAGAAAAACAGCTCAAGGGATGGACGCGGGCGAAAAAGGAAGCGCTTATCGCGGGCCTGAACCCGAGTTGGGAAGCCATTGACTTGGATACCTGGGACGGGGGACTAGAAGACACCCCGGCCGCTTTTCTGGACCGATTACGACAGACGCCGCGTGAGTGACAATGCAACTACCTCTGTCATGCTGAGCTTGTCGAAGCATCTCGCTCGCACCGTTTAACGAAAGCAGATCCCCCCACGCGATATGCTTCGACAAGCTCAGCATGACAAAACAGGCAAGGCAATTCTCTCAACAGGGTTGAGAGAATTGCCTTCGTCCAAAACACATGAAACTCTCACCACTGGTGAGAGAATTACATTCACCCTTTGAGTAGCCAGTGCAAAAGAATAGCAATGAGTAACGAGACAACCAAAACGGCAGTGCCGAAGCTGCGCTTTCCGGAGTTCCGGGAGGCGGAGGCGTGGAATATTGAGCGGTTGGGAAACATCGCCAAATTGATAACCAAAAAGGCTGGTTCCAAACCATACAAGCTGATGAGCATTACATCTGGCTTAGGCCTGGTGTCGCAAATGGCAAAGTTTGGGAGGGAAATTGCGGGCGAGTCTTATAAGAACTACTACGTAATCGAAAAAGGTGATTTTGCTTATAACAAAAGCTCAACGAAACTTGAGCCTGAAGGCCAAATAGCTGTTCTTGAAAACGAGGATTCGGGCGCAGTGCCTAACAGCATATTTACTTGTTTTCGGGTGGATGAGCAGATTGTTTCACCTTATTTCTTGAAGTACCCCTTTGCCAATAATATTCACGGCAGTTGGCTCCAAAAATTTATATCAGTAGGAGCTCGTGCAAATGGCGCGTTAGGAGTTGACAGTAAGGATTTGCTTGCTGTCCCCATTGCTATTCCTTCCCTTACCGAACAGCAAAAAATCTCCTCTTGCCTTGCCTCACTCGACGACCTCCTCACTGTCCAAAGCGCCAAACTGGCCGCGCTCCAAGCGCATAAGCGGGGCCTAATGCAGGGGCTCTTTCCCGCCGAAGGGGAAACGGTGCCGAAGCTGCGGTTTCCAGAGTTTCAGGACGCGGCGGAGTGGGGACTAAAAACATTTGGCGAAGTTTTAGAAATTATTGATGGAGACCGTGGAGTCAATTATCCTAAAGCCAATGAGTTTTCGGAGTCTGGCTATTGCGTGTTTTTGAGTGCTAAAAACGTAACTAAGACAGGCTTTGCTTTCGATGAAATTCAATTTATCAACGAGAAGAAAGATGCTTCTCTAAGAAAAGGGAAGCTAAAGCGACTTGATGTGGTACTAACAACAAGAGGTTCTGTTGGCCATTTCGCATTTTATTCGAACGAAATTCCTTTTGAAAACATGAGGGTTAACTCAGGAATGGTTCTTTTGCGGCCAAAAAACAGTCATATTACTCCAAGCTATTTATATTAGAC
>JALYUI010000001.1 GCA_030853845.1 Bacteroidota bacterium
CTCCAGTAGCGCCTCCGACGCCAACCGCCGCCGCTACCCCGGCGGCGCGGGAAGCGGCAGTCGCCGCGCCGGCTTCGCGCCCGGCCCCTGCGCCAGCTAACCCGGCCGCACCTGCTATTGTGTACCGGCCAGCTCCGGCCGCAGTCGAAAAACCGGTTTCGGAGGCGGCATCAGCGGCGAGGGGCGCGGACGTTGTCGCGGCGGCTACGCCGGTTCCGGCCGCGTCGGCACCGCCCGTGGCTCCGCTCGAAACTTACCACCGCGTCGAGCCCGGCGAAACGGTGTTTGCCGTGAGCCGCCGATTTCACGTGCCGGCGGCCACGCTCATTGCCATCAACCAGATGGAGGCACCCTATAAGCTGGTGGCCGGGCAGATGCTGCTGCTCAAGCCCACCAGCGAAGTGGGGGCGGCCCTCAAGCCCAAGCCGACCCCGCGTGCGGCCTCCACGCCCGTCCGCGACCCGGCCGACCTCACGCCCCCCACCCACACCGTGGAGCCGGGCGAAACGCTGTACAGTATTTCGGTGCTTTACCACACCAAAGTGGCCGAGCTGCAAACCCTGAACGGACGCACGGCGGCCGATACCGGGGTGAAAATAGGGGAGGTGCTGCAGTTGCCGGCAGGCAGCAAGTAGGCGGGCGCACCGAACTGCGCGGTCTAAAAACGCAGCTATCAGGGAATCAGGCAGACGGGAAAAATGCTTTGGCAAAGCCCCCCGACCGGGGGTATCTTTACTAAAACCTGTCCGCTTGGCTATCAATTGCTCACTGCTAATTGATAACTGTTAACTGATAAGCAATGCCCGTTTTCTCGCACCTCCACAGCCACACCCAATACTCGCTGCTCGACGGCCAGGCCAGCATTTCGGCCCTGATGAAGAAGGCGCAGAAGGACGGCATGCCCGCCGTGGCCCTCACCGACCACGGCAACATGTTCGGCGCGTTCAACTTCGTGGCCGAGGCCAACAAGTACAACGTGAAGCCCATCGTGGGCTGCGAGTTTTACCTCGTCGAAGACCGCCACAAAAAAGCCTTCAGCCGCGAGAAAGGGGAGCGCGACGTACGCCACCACCAGCTGCTGCTGGCCAAGGACCAGGCCGGCTACCACAACCTGAGCAAGCTCTGCTCGATGAGCTTTATTGAGGGCGTGTACTCCAAGTTTCCGCGCATCGACCGGGAGCTGCTGCTGAAGTACCATGAGGGCCTGATTGCCACCAGCTGCTGCATCGGGGCCGAGATTCCGCAGACCATCCTCTTCGGCACCGAAGCCCAGGCCGAGGAAAAGCTGAAGTGGTGGCTCGACCTGTTCGGCGACGACTACTACATCGAAATCCAGCGCCACGGCCTGATGAATTTCGACGGCACCGGCAAAAGCCAGGAAGACGTGAACCAGGTGCTGCTGGGCCTGGCCCGCAAGCACAACGTCAAGGTCATCTGCACCAACGACTCGCACTACGTCGACCAAACCGACTACGCGGCCCACGACCTGCTGCTGTGCGTGAACACCGGCGAGGAGCACAGCATCCCGGTCGGCGACATTCGCACTAACTACTACACCCTGCTCACCACCCAGGGCGAGGTGAAGTACGACCTGCTCGACAACCTGCGCCGCGACTACTCGCGCGACGAGCGCGCCCAGAAGCAGCTGCGCCGCATCGACGAGGAGCTACAGAAGCCCAAGCCGCACACCCGCTTCGGCTTCGCCAACGACCAGTTCTTCTTCAAGACCCAGGCCCAGATGAACGAGCTGTTCATCGACGTGCCCGAGAGCGTGGACAACACCAACGAGATTGTCGATAAAATCACGCCGCCCAAGCTGGCCCGCGACATCCTGCTGCCCAACTTTCCCATTCCCGCGCCCTTCGCCAACGCCGACGAATTCCTGCGTGAGCTGACTTACGTGGGTGCCTTCGGCCCCAGCGCCGGCAACGGCACCGTGACCATGACCAAGCCGCCGCGCTATTCCGACCGCACGCCCGAAGTCGAGGAACGGCTTGATTATGAGTTGCGCATCATCCAGACGATGGGCTTCGCGGGCTACTTCCTCATCACCCAGGATTTCATCAACCACGGCCGCAACATCGGCGTGGCTGTGGGGCCGGGCCGGGGCTCGGCGGCCGGCTCGGCGGTGGCCTACTGCGTGGGCATCACCAACATCGACCCCATCAAGTATTCGCTGCTGTTCGAGCGTTTCCTGAATCCCGAGCGCGTGTCGATGCCCGATATCGACATTGACTTTGACGACGTGAACCGCCAGAAAGTCATCGACTACGTGGTGAATAAGTACGGCAAAACCCAGGTGGCCCAGATTATCACCTTCGGTACGATGGCCGCCAAGTCCAGCATCAAGGACGTGGCCCGGGCAATGGAGCTGCCACTGCCGCACACCAACGACCTCACCAAGATGGTGCCCGAAAAACCGGGTACCACCCTGGCCGGGGCCTTCGCCGAAAACCAGGAGCTCGACATGATTCGGCGCGACGAAAGCCCCGAAAACCTGAAAGGGCAGATTCTGCGTCTCGCCATCCAGCTCGAAGGCTCGGTGCGCAACACCGGCATCCACGCGGCCGGCGTGATTATCGCGCCCGACGACATCACCAAATACATCCCCGTTTCGACTTCCAAGGATTCGGACCTGCTCATCACGCAGTTCGACGGCAAGGTGATTGAGAGCGCCGGGATGCTGAAAATGGACTTTCTGGGCCTGAAAACCCTCACCATCATCGTGGATGCCATGCGCCTGATTGAGCGCAACCACGGCGTGAAAATCGACATCGACGAAATTCCGCTCGACGATGAGAAAACCTACGCCATGTACCAGCGCGGCGATACCATCGGCACCTTCCAGTTCGAGAGCGAGGGCATGCGCCAGTACCTCAAGGACCTGAAGCCGACTAACATCGAGGACCTGATTGCCATGAATGCCCTGTACCGGCCTGGCCCCATGCAGTTTATTCCTAACTTCATCAACCGCAAGCACGGCCGCGAGGAGGTGGAGTATCCGCACGAGCTGCTGAAACCCATTCTGGAGTACAGCCAGGGCATTATGGTGTACCAGGAGCAGATTATGCAGACGGCCCAGATTCTGGCCGGCTACTCGCTCGGCGGGGCCGACCTGCTGCGCCGCGCTATGGGTAAGAAGGACATGAAAAAGATGGCCCTGGAGCGCGAGAAGTTCATCGAAGGCGCGAAAAAGCTGCACGACATCCCGGCCAAAAAGGCCAACGAGGTGTTCGACGTGATGGAGAAGTTTGCCGAGTACGGCTTCAACCGCTCGCACTCGGCGGCCTATTCGGTGGTGGCGTATCAGACGGGCTACCTGAAGGCGAACTACCCCGCTGAGTACATGGCCGCCGTGCTCACAAACAACATGGGCGACATCAAGAAGGTGACCTTCTTTATTGAGGAGGCCCGCAAGCAGGGCGTGCCCGTGCTGGGGCCGGACGTGAACGAAAGCCTGCTGAAATTCAACGTGAACCAGGAAGGCGCCATCCGCTTCGGCATGGGCGCGGTGAAAGGTGCGGGCGAGCTGGCCGTGGAAAGCATGGTGCAGGAGCGCGAGGAAAAGGGCAATTACTCCGACGTGTTCGACTTCGCCAAGCGCGTAAACCTGCGCACGGTGAACAAGAAAACCTTCGAAAGCCTGGCCCAGGCCGGCGCGTTCGATGGCTTCGACAAGCACCGCCGCCTCTACCTCGATGCCCCGGCCGGCGACCAGAACCTCATCGAAAAAGCCATGCGCGTGGGCCAGCAGCACGCGGCGGCCAAGGAATCGGCCCAGCACAGCCTGTTTGGGGCCGGCGCTTTCGGGGCGGTAGCCGCGCCGATGCCCAAAATCCACGAGATGGAGCCCTGGAGCAAAACCGAGCAGCTACGCCGCGAAAAGGAAGTGGTGGGCTTCTACCTCTCGGGCCATCCGCTGGACGTGTACAAGCTGGAGCTGGACGCCTACTGCACCTGCGGCCTGGAAAAAGTGGAGGAAATCAGGAACAAGGAAATGGCCGTGGCGGGCCTCATTACCAACGTGTTGTTCAAGACCACCAAAACCGGTAACCCCTTCTGCACTTTCACCCTGGAGGACTACGAGACGAGCATCAACCCGGCCCTGTTCCGCGACGACTACACCAAATTCGCGCCCCTCATCAACCCGCGCAATTACCCCAACGAGCAGGTGCCGCCTATGTACGTGCGCCTCAAGCAGGAGCTGCGCCGCCACACCCAGGACCAGTGGGACCTGCGCATCCTCTCGATGGAGCCGCTGGCCGAAGTGGCCGAAAAGCGCAGCAAGGGCGTGCGCGTACGCCTCGACCTGCGCACCGTGACCGCCCCCATGCTCGACCGCCTCGAAGAAGCCATCGAGCATGCCCCCGGCAGCAAGCGCCTCGAAATCCAGTTCGTGGAGCCCCACGAGCACCTGGCCGTAGACATGTTCTCGCGCCGTTTCCAGATTGAGCCCAAGACGTTTATCGAGAAGATGAAGGAGCTGGACATGGAAGTTTGTACGTTGATTTAGGGAAATGAAAAAAGAACTTCGTGCTGAACGCAGCCGAAGCATCTCGCTCGAAGCAGTAGTTCAAGCATGAGCTTGAAGCGGTGAAGATGTCTGGCTACGTCGACCGTCGGTTCGCTGTGCTCTCCATGATGTTCAGATAGGGAATATAGCCACTCACCCGGCCGGCCGGCGTCCCGACTGAACTTTACCTCGGCCCCACTGTTTTACCAGCCAATCTGCTACCTTGCGACCCCGTTGGCCGTATACGCCAGACTATTATTTTAACCCCCAACCCCAATTGAAATGGGACACAAAGCAATTGAGATAACCGACGCCAACTTTGATGAAATCATCAACGGCGACAAGCCCGTGCTGGTCGATTTCTGGGCCGAATGGTGTGGCCCCTGCCGCATGGTTGGCCCCGTGGTAGAAGAGCTGGCCGGCGAATTCGAAGGCAAAGTCGTGGTGGGCAAAGTTGACGTGGACGCCAACCCCCAGACCTCGATGAAGTTCGGCATCCGCAGCATCCCCACGCTGCTGGTGTTCAAGAACGGCCAGATTGTCGATAAGCAGGTCGGTGCCGTGCCCAAGCACGTACTCGCCCAGAAACTCGAAGCCCAGGTAACGGCTTAAGTTCCCTTGTGGCATATAAGAAAGGCCCTCCCCAATGCGGGGAGGGCCTTTTTCGTGTGTCCCATTTAGATATTAGTGGAACTGGTGCTCGGTGCGGCGGCGGTGGGCCTTGGCTTCGAGCCTGGTTTTAACTTTGAGGTGCTTCTGGTGGGCGTGCAGCTGGCGGTTGAGCTTGGCGGGCGAAGTAACTGCCTTACTTTCTTCCAGGCCCAGGAACACCAGGAAGGCGCGGTTGAGGCCGGACGTGAAGCGGCGCACGCGGTGCGCTGAACTTTTTTTGTGGGTGGCTTTCGTAGCCGCCTTGGCTGCCATGCGTTGCGCCCGGGCGGGCGATTTGCTGGCCGTTTCGGTGGGGGTATCGGTGTAGGGGCGGCTGGCCCAGGCGGCGGCGGGCATAAGCAGCAGCAGGCCGGCGGCAGTGAACAGGGTGTAGAGAGTTTTCATAACAGGAGGGAGGTTTGAGGAACGGGGAGCGCGAGCCACCGCAGTCACAGCCGGCGGGGGGGCTTTTTTCGGTACTAAAGTAACATGCTATTTTGCTATTTACAAGTATAGTCAAAAAAAATCCCCGTATCAGACCGATACGGGGAGGCAATGTTGAGCAGAAGGGTGGTGGATTACCGGGCGCGACGCCGTTCCTGGCCATCGTGCTTCTGGCGATAGATGGCGCGGCTGGCCTGATTCTCGTCTTTGCGGATTTCGTGGCGCTCGCCGGGCGTTACCACGCCGTCGGCTTTGGCGACGCGTTTGTCCTGGCGGATGTTGGCTTCGCGGGCCTTGAGGCGGGCTGCCTCGGCCGGGGTGAGCTCGCCCGAGCGCACGCCCTGCCGGATACGGGCCTGCTCGTTGTGCTGCCGGGCCGCGATGCCCGGCGTGGCCGTCTGGGCCGAGGCCGAATAGGAGATGCTCAGCAGCGCGAAGGCCGCCAGGGCGGAAAACAGGTTCTTTTTCATCAGGCTTGGGAGAAGGAATTGGGGTGAGTGATGCCGGTTGGAGGGGGCGGCCGGGTCAGGGTTTAATTTGGAGGAGAAAAGGAGCTGCCCCACAACTGCTACGCCCGGTCAAAAAAGCATACATTGGTATCCAACTACGGGGTTGGTTGCCCCGTAGACAGCCTCATTCTTTCACCCATCCATCCATTTTTTTGTTATGAAACGCATTCTCGGATTCCTCGTTTCCCTGAGCCTGCTCGGCGGTGCCGCCCAGGCCCAGACTACGGCACCGGCCGGCACGATGAGCACCAGCTCATCGAAAATGACGAAAATGACCACCTCGCAGGCTCCGGCCACGAAGGTGACCACCAAATCGAGCACGACGACCAACCCGGCGGGCATGTCGAAATCGAGCACGACGACCACGCCCGCCGGCTCGACCAAAATGTCCTCGTCCTCTACCTCGACCAGCACGCGCATGAAAGCCGATGGCACGCGCGACATGCGCTACAAGGAAAACAAAATGACCCAAACTACCGGCCCGATGAAAGCCGACGGCACCCCCGACCTACGCTACAAGACCAACAAAACAACCATGAAGACGACCAAAACCAAAATGTAGGTTTGTGGCCGCACCGTTTGAAAAAGCTCCTGCTTCGCCCGAAGCAGGAGCTTTTTTTGGGCCGGAGCGGCCCGCCAGCCGGGTTGCGCGGCGGGCCGGACCGGGCGGCTGCCTAACTTGCGCCTCCCATCCCAACCAACTTTTGCCCATGCGCTACGCTCCCCTCGCTCCCGAGTTGTTTATTGAGAACCGCCGCCGCTTCCGCGAGCTGCTGCCGCCGGCCTCGCTGGCCATTTTCCAGAGCAACGACGTGATGCCGACCAATGCCGACGGCACCATGGCTTTCCGCCAGAACAACGACCTGTTCTACCTGTCCGGCGTCGACCAGGAGGAAAGCATCCTCGTCATTTTCCCCGACGCGCGGCTAGCCCAGCACCG
Organism: Bacteroidota bacterium; assembly: GCA_030853845.1. Classification (GTDB taxonomy): domain Bacteria; phylum Bacteroidota; class Bacteroidia; order Cytophagales; family Hymenobacteraceae; genus Hymenobacter. The sequence goes on from JALYUI010000001.1 coordinate 7,058, forward strand.
CGAAATCCTGTTCTTGAAGGAAACCTCCGAGCATATTCTTATCTGGGAAGGCTACAAGCTGACGAAGGACGAGGCCCGCCAGAACTCCGGCATTCCCACCATTATGTGGCTCGATAGCTTCAAATCGGTGCTGCCGGCCCTCATGAACGAGGCCGAAAACGTGTACCTCAACAACAACGAGCACATTCGGGCCGTGGTGGAGGTGGAAACCCGCGATGCGCGCTTCGTGAAGATGCTGCAAAGCCAGTACCCGCTGCACAGCTACCGCCGGGCCTCGCGCCTGCTGCACCAACTGCGCGCCATCAAGAGCCCCGAGGAAATCCGGGTGATGCGCCAGGCCTGCGACATTACGGGCAAGGCGTTTCGGCGGCTGCTGGGCTTTGTGCAGCCAGGCGTGTGGGAGTTCGAGATTGAGGCCGAAATCGTGCACGAGTTCATGCGCAACCGCAGCCGGGGGCCGGCCTACGGCAGCATTGTGGCCAGCGGTAAAAACGCCACCGTGCTGCACTACACCACCAACGCCAACCAGTGCCAGGCCGGCGACGTGATTCTGCTCGATTTCGGGGCCGAGTACGCCAACTATGCCGCCGACCTCTCGCGCTCCATCCCGGTGAGCGGCAAGTTCACTGTCCGCCAGCGGCAGGTGTACGACTCGGTACTGGCCGTGATGGCCTTCGCCAAAACCCGCCTCGTGGCCGGCAACGAAATCGAAGACTACCACCGTCAGGTGGGCGAGTGCATGGAGCAGGAGCTTATCAAGCTCGACCTGCTGAACGCCAGCGACGTGAAGAACCAGGACCCCGCCGCGCCGCTCTACAAAAAGTATTTCATGCACGGCACCAGCCACTACCTCGGCCTCGACGTGCACGACGTGGGCTACAAGTACCGCACCTTCGAGCCGGGCATGGTATACACCGTGGAGCCGGGCATCTACATCCCCGAAGAGGGCCTGGGCATCCGCCTCGAAAACGACATCCTCATCACCGCCACCGGCAACGACGACCTGATGGGCGACATCCCGCTGCAAGCCGACACGATTGAGGATTTGATGGCAAAAGGCCGGTAACCTGACAGATAGGAAAAAAAACGTCATGCTGAGCGTAGCCGAAGC
>JALYUI010000005.1 GCA_030853845.1 Bacteroidota bacterium
CCTAATACCCAACACCTAATACCCATCACCTAATACCCAACACCTAATACCCAACACCTAATACCCAACACCTAATACCCAACACCTAATACCCAACACCTACCCTTACTGCGCGGCAATGATAAACTCGGCCAGCTCGCGGAAGCAGCCGTGGCCGCCGGGGGTCTGGCACTGAAAGTCGGCCACGGCGCGGGCGAAGGTGGTGGCATCGCCGGGGCAGGCCGAAAAGCCTACCAGGCCCAGAATCTCCACGTCGTTGGTATCGTCGCCGATGAAGGCGATTTCCTCGGCCGCGAGGCCGGTGCGGGCCATAATCTCGCGCAGGCAGGCCGGCTTGTCCTTGATGCCGAGGTGCAGCTCCTCAATTTTGAGCTTGGCGGCGCGGGTACGCACCGACGGCGACATTTCGCCGGTCATGATGCCGGTGCTGATGCCGTGGGCTCGCAGGCGCTCCACGCCCATGCCGTCGCGGATGTTGAAGCGCTTCATTTCCTCGCCGCGCTCGGAATAGTAAACGCCCCCGTCGGTGAGCACACCGTCGCAATCGGTGAGCACGAGGCGAATGCGGCGGGCGCGGGCGGTGAGGTCGGAAAATTTCATTGCCAGAAAAATATGCGAATGTGATAAGCCACAAAAGTAGCACCAAGGCGGTAGTAGGGCGAATGAGCCGGGTTGCGGAGAAAGTTGCGGGAACTTTATAATTGGATGGAAAGTATGATTATCCCGGAATGTGTACCTTAGCCTTAAGCATCAACTACACTTGGATATTATGAAGACAAAGTTGACTATCGCAGCCCTGTTATCGGCTTGGGCAGCCGGCCCGGTTTTCGCGCAAGCACCCCGACAGGCGGTGATTAATGCCGAAACCTCATTTGCCGCTCAGGTTACCCAGAATGGGATGAAAACGGCTTTTCTGGCTAATGCCGCGCCCACGGCGCTGGTGGCCGAAAATGGAAGACTCGTCGATGCCCAGAGCCTGTGGAGTGCGCGCCAGGTAAAAGCCGGCAGTCACCTGACCTGGCACCCGCTGCTGGCCGACGCGGCCCAGTCGGGCGACCTGGGCTACACCGCCGGCCCCTGGACCATGCTACAGAACGAGCGCGCCCAGGCTTCGGGCGAGTACGTAACGCTCTGGCGCAAGCAGCCCGACGGGCAGTGGAAGTACGTGGTCGACATGGGCATCGAGCGCATCGGCGTGGCCCCGGCCCCACTGGCCAGCGTGCCCGGCCCGCGCCTGGGCGTGGCCGCCGGCACCCCTAGCATGGCCCCCACCAGCGTACTACTCGACCTCGACAAGCGCTTTTCGGAGGCTGAGCTGCTGAAGCCCGGCGCTACCTATCAGCAATACCTGAGTAGCGAGGCCCGCCTCTACCGCCCCGGCCTCTCGATGATGCAGGGCCTGGGCGCAATGGCCAACATGAAAAACCTGAGCTCCGGCTACGCCTTCACCGGCACCACCGGCTACTTGTCCGCCGCCGGCGACTTGGGTTACATCGTCGGTACGTTTCGCCGGGCCGCCAATGCCAAGAACCCCGAGGAAACCGGCAGCTACGTGCGCATCTGGCGCCGCGAGGCCGAAGCCGGCTGGCGCATCGTGCTCGAAATGTTCAACTCGCCGGCCCCCGTGGCGGCTCCGGCGGCCCCGTCCCCGGTAGCTGAAGGGGCCGGCACCGCTGCGCCAGCTACTACTACGCCCGCTCGCCGGGCTCAGTAAGAAGGAGTGGGGGAAAATGGCAATGGCTTTAGCCGGCCGGAAGTCGACCCGATACTGACTAAAAAAGTTGCGGAAGTTGCTGTGGCAACTCAAGCTATTCACAAGCCAAAGCCCCCGCCAGCAATTGTTGCTGGCGGGGGCTTTGCGTTCCGTCCGGTTTATTCTATTACCACGCGCCGGGTCACGCCGGGCTCGGCCGGCACCCGCACCGTGAGCAGGTAGGTGCCAGTGGCCAGGTTGTCGGGGGCCAGCTCGGCCGTGCCGTTGCGCAGCGCCACGGTACGTACGCGCTGGCCCAACAGGGTTTGCAGCTCGGCCGTGGCCCGTGGTAGTGGGCGCGGTCAGCGCAATGTGCAGGCTCGTGGCGCTGACCACCGGATTGGGCCACATGCTGAAGGCGGCCGCCGGTGCCGCGCCCAGCGTGGCCTCAGCTACGCGGCCCAGCAGCATTTCGAAGCAGTTCAGTAGCAGCCCGGCCTGCGCGACCGTGAAGGTATAGGCCGGGCTCAGGCGCAGGTCGGTGCGGGTGCCGGTGGCTAAGTCGAGCAGAACCACGGGCAGAGTGGGGTCGAGGGTGCCCAGCTCGGCGGCACGCAGTTGGTAGGGGCGGGCAGCGTGAGCGGCAGCTAGGGGGATTCCGTTCGTGGCCATAAGGGTGCTGGGCAGGCCATTGATGGCCAGGTCGAGCTGCGACGATTGGGGCAGCTTGGGTGCGTCGAAGCAGGCATCGGTGGCGGTGGCCTGCGGGTTGAAGTACACCAGCGCTTCATCGGCGCTGGCGGCTCTGGTGCTGGCGGCCAGAGTCAGGCGCAGGTAGGGGCCGGAGGTGAGGCATTGCAAATCACCCCCACGTAGGCCCGCCCGCCCCCGGCCGTGCTGAATACGTGGCCGATGTCGTAGTTGCCCGGGCCTACCACGGCATTCACGTTCGCCTGGTTTTTGCTCAGCAGGTTGCTGGGGCTGTTGTTGGTGTAGAGGTCGGTGCTGGGGTTGGTGTAAATGAGGCTGCCATCGTTGCGCACCAGCTACAGGTGCACGGCCAGCTCCCGCTCATAAACCCCGGTCACGCGGTTCACCAATGTCAGAATGGCGGCTTGGGCGTTGGCTACCGTGCCCCCGCAGTTGGCCGTGTACTCGGCCGTGGCGGCTACAGCCAGCCGGTAGGTGTGCGGGTGGTGCCCGTGGCCAGCAGCACACGGTTCGCCGTGCCGGCGGCGGGTCGAGGTACACCGCCCCCAACTCGCCCGACAATATCATCCCATGAAAGCCCACGGGCGTGATGTCGAGCCGCGTGGTGGCGTCCGGGTTGTCGAGGCCGCGGCCGGCGTAGGTGCGCAGCTCCGGGAAACGCGCCGCCGTGGCCGGACCCAGCACCGCCGATTCCGTCACCTCGAAGCGGGCGCTAAGGTCGTCGGGCAGGGGCAGCACCACCGTGCCGCCGCGCCGGGCCGGAGCCAGCGCCGCATCGAGGGCGGCCACGTCCAGGCTCAAGGCGCGGGTCTGGCGCAGCTGCGCAGTGGCCGGCGTAGTGGCGGCCGCCATTTGGGCCGTGCCATCTTCCCGGAACAGGGCTATGGCTGGCCGCTGCTGGCCGGTGGCTGACAGTGTCAGCAGCATCATTCCCACCAGTCCCCCGACCAATGTGTTGATTCTGTCCGGACGAGTGTAAGGAGTTCTGCCTGAGCCCGTCTGTCGGGACCGCTGGTTAGCCTCAGCTATTGCCGAAGCCCCGAAGCCGGCTTATTTCCCACTTCTTATTTTCCCGCCCATGTACTCCCTGCTTTTGCCCCTGCTGCTGGCCAGCGGCTGGCCCGTTTCCCCCCTCGCTCCGGCCCGCGTGCCCGTGGTGGTTGAGCTTTTTACTTCCGAAGGCTGCTCCAGCTGCCCGGCGGCCGATGCCGCCCTGCGCGAGCTGGTTCGGGCGCAGTCGGTGGCCGGCGTCGAGGTCATCGCCCTCGGCGAGCACGTCGACTACTGGAACCGGCTGGGCTGGAAGGACGTCTTTTCGGCCCCGGCCTACACGGCCCGTCAGCAGCAGTATGCGCAGGGTTTCGGCTCGGGCTCCTACACGCCCCAGGCCGTGGTGAACGGTCGCTACGAATTCGTAGGCAGCCGCAGCGGCGAACTGGCCGCTACCGTGGCCAAAGCTGCCCTGGCCCCGCAGGCCGATGTGTCGCTAAGCACCAGCGGCGGCACCGCTCAGGTGCGCGTGAGCAGCCTGCCCGCCGGTACGGCCGCCAGCGAAGTGCTGCTGGCCATCACCGAAAGCAACCTGGCCTCGCAGATTGGCCGGGGCGAGAACTCGGGCCGGCTGCTGCACCACGCCGCCGTGGTGCGCCAGCTACTGCCTCTGGGCCGGGTGGCGGCTGATGGCACCTTTGCCGCCAGCCCCACTTTCAAGCTCATTGCCGACTGGCAGCGTGCCAATCTGCGCGCCGTGGTGCTGGTGCAGGAAGTGGCGTCGCGCCACATTGTAGGGGTGGCGACGGCGGCGGTGGAGTAGGGGTCAGGATAAAAGAAGGTCATGCAGAGCGCAGCGAAGCATCTTTACTGCGATAGTAATCCAATCGAATGAATTACTACCACACGCGAGATGCTTCGCTCCGCTCTGCATGACGTTCTTTCTGTTCAACCCCCAACCCCCAACCCCCAACCCTTACTCCGTAATATTGCGCTGCGACTCGCCCTCCCTCACCCGTCGCTCCGCATGAATCCAGCAAACCCAGTCCCGGCTCAGTGGCCCGCGCGCTTTGGCGACGAGCTCTACCGCTTTGCTCTCAGCCGCGTGAGCGACGACACCGTGGCCGAAGAGCTGGTGCAGGATACCTTCCTCAGCGCCCTCGATGGGCTGGCTAGCTTCCGGGCCGAGGCGTCGGAGCGCACTTGGTTGTTCGTTATTCTGCGGCGTAAAATCATCGACCACTACCGGCGGCAGGCCCGCGCCCCGCACGTGGGCCTCGATGCCCTCGGCGACGGCGGTGGGCCGACCGAAGCCGACTATTTCGAATCCGGCGACGGCCACTGGACTGCCGAGCAGGCCCCCAGCAGTTGGCTCCGGGCCGATGCCGCGCTTGAGCAGCAGGAGCTGCACGAGGTGCTGCGGCGGTGCCAGGAGCGGCTGCCCCGGCAGCAGGAAGCCGTGTTTGCCATGCGCTTCATTGAGGAATTATCGGCCGAGGAAATTTGTCAGGAGCTGGGGTTGAGTTCGGCCAATTACTGGGTGATTGTGCACCGGGCTAAGCTCCAGCTGCGCCGCTGCCTCGAAAAACACGGCCTGGGCCAGAATTAATTATCCGCTATGCTTCGACTCATTACCTGCCAACACGCCACCCTGCTCATCGAGCAGCACGCCGACCCGGCCATGCCGCGCCGCGAACAGGCCAGCCTGTGGCTGCACCTGCGCCTGTGCACCAACTGCCAACGCTACTCGCAGCAAACTGTTTTAGTGGCCGAGTGGGCGCGGGCCTCGGCGGCGGCCTGCGAAACGGCCGGGCCATTTTTGTCGGAAGTGGCCAAGGAGCGCATGCGGCAGCGGCTGGCGGCGGCAGGAGCGTAAAACTGTAGCGTGGACTCTGCGAGTCCGCGCGTAGGGACGGCAGAGGCAGGAGTGTAGCGTGGACTCTGCGAGTTCGTGCCTTGAAAAGGCTGACAGGAGCAATTGCAGCACTATAAAAGCGGCCGCCCGTCCATCTTCACGATTCTTCACTGCTTCGCGGCGAGGCGCGGACTCGCAGAGTCCATGCTACAACCGTCCCGCCAATTTGGCGGGGCTTTTCGTTTTGGGACGGTTTTAGCGGAACGCTCCGTAAATTTGGGGTGTGCGCAACCGCACCCCGCTATAAATACTACCTGATGTTTGACTTCTTAGGCAAGACCGTCGCCAAAATATTCGGCTCCAAGTCGGAGCGTGATTTAAAGGAAATCACGCCCTACGTGGCGCTGATTAATGCCGAATATGCCAAACTGGCCGGCTTGTCCGATGACCAGCTGCGCGCCCAGACCGATGTGGTGCGCGCGCGCATTGCCGAGCGCCTCGCCGGCCTCGACGGCCAGATTGCCGGCCTGCACCAGCAAATCGAAATGCAGCCCCAGCTCGACGTAGCCGCCAAGGAAGCCTTCTTCGAGCAGATTGACGCGCTGGAAAAGCAGCGCAACAAGGACCTTGAAGCCGTGCTGCTGGAGGTGCTGCCCGCCGCCTTCGCCATTGTGAAGGACACCGCCCGCCGCTACAAGGACAACGGCCAGCTGGTGGTAACCGCCAACGACCGGGACCGCGAATACGCCACCACGCATCCCAACTGCCAGATTGTGGGCGACCAGGCCATCTGGGCCAACAAGTGGCTGGCGGCCGGGGCCGAAATCGTGTGGGACATGGTGCACTACGACGTGCAGCTGATGGGTGGCGTGGTGCTGCACCAGGGCAAAATTGCCGAAATGGCCACCGGCGAAGGCAAAACCCTCGTCTCGACCCTGCCCTCGTTCCTGAATGCGCTCTCGAAGCGCGGCGTGCACCTCGTGACGGTGAACGACTACCTGGCCAAGCGCGACTCCGAATGGAACGCGCCGCTGTTCGAGTTCCACGGCATTACCGTGGATTGCATCGACAAGCACCAGCCCAACACGCCCGAGCGCCGCGCCGCCTACCAGGCCGATATCACCTACGGCACCAACAACGAGTTCGGCTTCGACTACCTGCGCGACAACATGGCCCGCGACCCCGAGGAGTTGGTGCAGCGCAAGCACCACTTCGCGATGGTCGACGAAGTGGACTCCGTGCTGATTGACGATGCGCGGACCCCGCTCATCATCTCCGGCCCGGTGCCACGCGGTGACGTGCACGAGTTCTACCAGCTCAAGCCGCGCATTCAGCGCCTGGTGGATGAGCAGAAGAAAGTGGTGCAAGCCTACCTGGTGGAAGCCCGCAAGCAGATTGCGGCCGGCAAAACCGGCGTTGAGGAAGGCGACAAGAACGGTGAGGGCGGCCTGCTGCTGTTCCGGGCCCACCGCGGCCTGCCCAAGAGCAAGCCCCTCATCAAGTTCCTGAGCGAAAGCGGCAACCGCGCCGTGCTGCTGGCCACCGAAAACCACTACCTGGCCGACAATTCGCGCCAGATGCCCAAGGCCGACGAGCCGCTGTTCTTCACGATTGACGAGAAGAACAACCAGATTGAGCTGACCGAAAAGGGCATTGACCTGATTACGGCGCAGGGTGAAGACCCGCACCTGTTCATCATGCCCGACATCGGCATGGCCATCGCCGATATCGAGAAGAACACGGCCCTCTCGGCCGAGGAGAAGTTGCATCAGAAAGACAAGCTGATGAGCGACTACAACGAGAAAAGCGAGCGGGTGCACACCGTGAACCAGCTGCTGAAGGCTTACACGCTGTTTGAGAAGGACGACCAGTACATCCTGACCGACGACGGTAAGGTGAAAATCGTGGACGAGCAGACCGGCCGCGTGATGGAAGGCCGCCGCTACTCCGATGGCCTGCACCAGGCCATCGAGGCCAAGGAAAACGTGCGCGTGGAAGACGCGACGCAGACCTACGCCACGGTGACGCTGCAGAACTACTTCCGCATGTACCACAAGCTGTGCGGCATGACCGGCACGGCCGAAACCGAGGCCGGCGAGTTCTGGGAAATCTACAAGCTCGACGTGGTGGTGATTCCGACCAACCGCAACATTCAGCGCCAGGATTCCGATGACCAGGTGTACAAAACGGTGCGCGAGAAATACAACGCCGTAGCCCTCGAAATCCAGAAGCTGGTGGAAGCCGGCCGCCCGGTGCTGGTGGGTACCACGAGCGTGGAAATATCGGAGCTGGTGGCGCGGATGCTGAAGCTGCGCGGCATTCCGCACCAGGTGCTCAACGCCAAGCAGAACCAGCGTGAGGCCGAGATTGTGGCCGGCGCGGGTTTCCCCGGCACCGTCACCATCGCCACCAACATGGCCGGCCGCGGCACCGATATCAAGCTGCGCGAAACCTCCAAGGAGTCGGGCGGCTTGGCCATCATCGGCACCGAGCGCCACGAGAGCCGCCGCGTCGACCGCCAACTGCGGGGCCGCGCCGGCCGCCAGGGCGACCCCGGCACTTCGCAGTTCTTCGTGAGCCTAGAGGATAACCTGATGCGCCTGTTCGGCTCCGACCGCATTGCCAAGCTCATGGACCGCATGGGGATGGAAGAGGGCGAAGTGATTCAGCACTCGATGATTACCAACTCCATCGAGCGCGCCCAGAAGAAAGTAGAGGAAAACAACTTCGGCACCCGCAAGCGCCTGCTGGAGTACGACGACGTGATGAATGCCCAGCGCGAGGTGGTGTACAAGCGCCGCCGCAACGCCCTGCACGGCGACCGCATGGAAGTCGACATCCTCAACATGATTTACGACGTGAGTGAGGACATCGCCGCCGGCCACAAAATCACCAACGACTACGAGGATTTCAAGCTCAACATCATCAAGGTGTTCGGCTACGATACCTACCTCACGTCGCAGGAGCTGAGCAGCCTGGCGCTGCCCGCCCTCACCCAGAAGCTGTACGACGAGGCGCTGAACTACTTCCAGAGCAAGAACGAGCACATTGCCGCCAACGCCCTGCCGCTCATCAACGACCTACTGGGCCAGAATGCGCCCTACGAAAACATCGCCGTGCCCTTCACCGACGGCAAAAAGCAGATTCAGGCCATTGCCAACCTGCGCCGCGCCCAGGCCACCGGCGGCCACGACATTCTGCGCCAGATGGAAAAAGTGGTGGTGCTGAGCGTGATTGACACCGCCTGGACCCAGCACCTGCGCCAGATGGACGACCTGAAGCAGGTGGTGCAAAACG
>JALYUI010000037.1 GCA_030853845.1 Bacteroidota bacterium
GGTCTGATGGCATCGGCAAATGGTGCGATGGCACCGGCAAATGGTCCGATGGGTACTCGGACTGGCCATTTGGAGCTACTAGCAGCAGCAGCAGGAGCTTCGGCAGAATCCCAGGCTGGCGAACCAGGGATTCCGGCGTACTTTATCAGCAATGAAAACCGCATTTCCGCGTTGCCCGGGCAACCTACGGGCGTTTATCCCTACTTTTGGCTGATTCCCGGGCCGAGCGCGGCCCCCCACGCAAGGATTTTACATGAAGCTATTTCCCCGGCTGGCACTGGCCGCCGCCCTGAGCGCGGCCGCCCCCGTGGCCGCCCTGGCCCAACAAACCCAGGTGTTTGCCTCCGATGAACGGCATTTTCAGGAAGGGTTGGCGTTGTTCGACCGCGGGCAGTACGGCGCGGCCCAGGAGGCCTTCCGGCAATACCTGGCCATTGAGCCGGTGCACACCAGCATGGCCGGCCCCACCGCCACCGACCGCACCGCCGACGCCGAATACTACTACGCCGTAAGCGGCCTTTACCTCTCGCATCCGGATGCGGAGGGGCTGATTCTGGATTTTGCGGCTCGCCACCCAGCCCATCCGCGCGCCGCCGTGGCCTATTTCGAGTTAGGTAAGTTCTACTTCGACCAGAAGAACTACGAAACGGCCATTCGCTACTTCCAGAAAGTAGCCCCCGACAACCTGAGCAACGGCCAGCGGGCCGAATCTGATTTTAAGCTGGCCTACAGCTACTTCGAGCAGAAGGACTACGAGAAGTCGCGCCTGCTTTTCGACCGAACCAAGAAGGACCAGAGCCAGTACAAATACGCCAGCGCCTACTACGCCGGCTACCTGGCCTACCGCGCCGGCGACTACCCCGCCGCGCGCACCGACCTGGGTGTAGCCGAGCAGAACGACGCCTACAAGCCCGTGGTGCCGGCCATCATGACCCAGATTTTCTATAAGGAAGGCAACTACGACGGCCTGATTGCCTACGCCACTAAAGCCCTGCAAAATACCCCGCCGCCGCAGAACGCCGACGAGATTCAGCTCCTGCTCGGCGATGCCTACTACGAGAAAGAGGCGTACAAGCCAGCCGCCGAAAGCTTCGATAAGTATGCCGTGCTGCACAAGGGCCGCATCGAGCCGGCTTTGCAGTACAAGATTGGCTTTGCCAACTATAAGATGGGCGACTTCAAGGGGGCCATTGCCAGCCTGAAGAGCGTAGCCGGCCGTCGCGACTCGCTGGGCCAGAACGCCGCCTACCACCTGGGTCTGAGCTACCTGCAGAACAACCAGAAGCGCGAGGCCATCACCGCCTTCGAAGCCGCCCGCCAGAGCACGCTGGAGCGCATCGTGGCCGAAAACGCCACCCTGAAGTTGGGCCAGGTGCAGTACGAGCTGGGCAATCTGCCCGAAACCATTGCCGTGCTGCGCGATTTCCACAAGCGGTTTCCACGCTCGAAAAACCAATCGACGGTCGACGACCTGCTGAGTGGTAGCTTCCTGTCGAGCACCGACTACGGCCAGGCCCTGGCTTACCTCGAAGGCCTCGACGACCGTAGTGACAAGCTAAACGCCACCTACCAGCGCGTGGCCTACGCCCAGGCCGCCACGCTTTATAACAACGCCGACTACGGCCAGGCCCTGCCGCTGCTCGACAAGTCGCTGCAACACCCCACCGACGACGGCCTGCGGGTGGCGGCCCAGGTGCTGCGGGGTGAGATTTTTAGCGTGGGCCAGCAATATCCCGATGCCATAACGGCCTACGCCGCAGCGGCCCGCTCGGCCCGGCAGGGCGGCGTGAGCCCCGAGGAGGCCGGCTACGAGCAGCAGGCCCGCTACGGCCTCGGCTACGCCTACTACAACACCAAGCAGTATGAGCGCGCCCGGCCGCAGTTTCAGGCTTTCCTGAACGATGCCGACGCCAAACCCTCCGACCCTAACTACTACGATGCCACCCTGCGCCTGGCCGATACGTATTACATCGCCAAAACTTACCCGCAGGCGCTGACGCTCTACGATAAAGTCATTCAGGCCAACGCCAGCGATAAGGACTACGCTTACTACCAGAAGGGACGCACCCTGGGCCTGATGGGCCGGCGCGATGAAGCCGCCAGCACGCTCTCGACCCTGCTCCAGACCAGCCCCAACTCGCGCTACGCCGAGGTAGCCGTTTACCAGCAGGCCCAGCTCTCGTTCGAGGCCGGCGACTACCAGCCGGCGGTGGACAACTTCAGCAAGCTGATTGCCAACCGGCCCAACAGCTCCCTGCTGCCCCAGGCCCTGCAAAAGCGCGGCGTGGCCTACGCCAACCTCGACCAGCAGGATAAGGCCGTGCTCGATTTTCAGCGGGTGCTCACCGATTTTCCGCGCAGCGAAGCCGCCACCCAGTCCATTTATAGCCTGCAGGAAAGCCTCACGGCGCTGGGCCGCACGGAGGAGTTCGATGCTGCCCTGGCTGCCTTCAAGCAACAGAACCCCGACAGCAAGGCAACCGAAAGCGTGGAGTTTGAAGCCGCCAAGTCGCTTTATCTGGCCGAAAAGTTTAAGCCCGCCATTTTGCGGCTGGAGTCTTACCTGAGCCAGTACCCGCAGTCGGCGCTGGGGCCGGATGCCCGCTTCTTCCTGGCCGACTCGTACCTGAAAACCGGCGACCGGCAGCAGGGGCTCACCCGCCTGCGGGCCGTAGTGGAAGAAGGGAAAAGCGAGTTCCTGAACCGCGCCGTGGGCCGGCTGGCCGACCTCGAATTCGAAAACAAGAGCTACGCCGCAGCTGCCAAGCTTTACGAGCGCCTGCGCGGGGCCAGCACCAACCGCCGCGAAGTGGCCAACGCCACCCTGGGCCAGATGCGCAGCCTGTTCGAAACCGGTGACTACGCCGGCACCCGCCGCGTGGCCGAAGACCTGCGTGCCCAGGCCGGCGCCACCGCCAACGCCACCAATGCGGCCCTGCTCTACCTGGGCAAGGCCAGCCTGCGCACCGAACAGTATGGCCAGGCCGCCACCGAGCTCATGGCTGCCGTGGCCGCCGCGCCCAGCGACGTAAACGGGGCTGAAGCCCAGTACTACCTGGCGGAAACCCTGTTCAAGCAGAAGAAAAACGAGGAGGCCAAAGCCGCCGCGCTCAGGCTCAATTCCGATTTCAGCCGCTACCCGCTGTGGCTTGGCCGGGCCTTCCTGCTTATTGCCGACGTCTACGCTTCGGAAGGCGACAACTTTCAGGCGCGCGGCACCCTGAACTCGCTTATCGACAATAATTTCCCGGTGCCGGAAATCCTGACTGCTGCCAAAGTGCGGCTGAAAACGCTCGGGGCCGACCAGCCGGACGACGCTCCCGAACCGGCCCCGACCAAATCGGCCCCGTCGAAAGCGCCCACCAAAGCCCCAGTAAAGGCCCCCGTGAAAGCGCCGCCGGTCCCTGCTAAGGGCAAAACGAATACGGCCCGCCCCAATTTGCGGGGCAATCTGGCGGCCCCTGCCGATACTACCCAGCGCTAGCTGCTACCGGCGGGTGCGGCTGCAAAGGCCGCCCGTGCCATTCATCTAAATGAAAACTAATTGCTGATGAAGCGTCTGTTGAAACTGAAAGCGGCTGCTAGTCGTCGCCCCGGTGGGTTTGCCGCCGGACTGGTCCTGGCTGGCTGCCTGGCGCTGCCGGCGGCGGCTCAGGCCCAGCCTACCAAAAAAAATACGGGCAAGATTGAAGAGGCCGAGATTGAGATTGTCAAGGAGCGGGTCAACCAGCTGCCTGAGGCTACCCGAAACTTTGAGAAAATAAAGCTTCCCGCGCCCGCGCAGGTCGAGCGCAAAGTCACCTACACCTATCCCGATTTCCGGTTGCCCGGCGAGCGGCTCACGCCTTCGGTGAAGGTGCTTACCATCCGGGCCGAGGAGCCAACTCCCCTCACCGGCAACTTCGTGAAGGCTGCGGCGGGTAACTACGGCACCTTTTACGGGCGTGGCTACTTCCACAGCACCCGCAATACCGACCACGCCTACGGCCTCGATATCAAGCACGTTAACTCCTTTAACGGGCCGGTCGATGGCAAGAATTCGGCCATGTCGGAGTCCAGCGCCCACCTCATGGGCGAGCTGTACCGGGGCACCGGGGCGCTGGGAGCTACGCTCGATTTTGGCCACGAGCGCTATAACTTCTATGGCTACGAAAAGGCAGCCAACGGCAGCTCCTTCGCCACGCCCGAAGCCGGAAATATAAAGCAGAGCTTTAACCGCTTCGCGGTGAAAGCCTATGCCCACAACCGCGACCCCGAACAGGTGCTCACATACGATGCCGGCATCGGCTACCGCTATTGGGCCGACAACTACGCCGCTTCCGAAAACGATGTGCGCCTGAATGCTAAGGTGGGTTACGCGCTGGGCGATGCCAGCCGCATTACCCTGGCCGCCGATGCTTCCTTTATCACCGACAAGGACCAGGCAGCACCTTCGCTGGCCACGCCCAACCCGCCCGGGCTCACCCGCAGCCGGGTGTTTGTGCAGGCCACGCCGGCCTACGAGTTTCTGAAAAATAACATCGCCATTTCCGTGGGGGCCACCCTGGGCTATTCGGGCGATACGGCCACCAGCGTGAGCAAGGGTGTGATATACCCGGCCATCCGACTCGGCTACACCATCGAGCCCGAGAAATTTATGGTGTACGCCGGCCTGGGCGGGGCCTTGCAGCGCGTGACGCGCTACGACCTGAGCACCGAAAACCCCTGGCTGAGCCGGGGCCTGAACGTGGCCGACACCCACCGCGGCCCCACCGTGTATGCCGGTTTCACCTCCACGCCGGCCCGGGGGCTGGAGTTTAATGTACGGGGCACTTACGCCCGCGACCGCAACCTGTATTTCTACCTCAACAACCCCATCGACCCCACCCGCTTCGACCTCGTGTACGACCGCAACGCCACCGGCGTACTCAATATCCACGGTGAGCTGCTGTACAACGCGGCCGAAAAATTTCGCCTCGGCACCCGGCTCGACTATAATAAGTACGCCCTGAAAAATCTTGCTGAGCCTTTTCACCGCCCCGAGTTTCAGGGCTCCGTGTTCGGCACTTACAATGTGTTCGATAAACTACTGATTGGGGTGGAGGGCTATTTCTACGCCGCCAGCTACGGCATCAGCTATCGGGCCGCCAACACCCTGGGGGCCGTCCGAACCGCCGATTTTTACCGCGCCACCGACCCTATTATTGACCTGAACCTGCGCGCTGACTACCGCATTACGCCAAAAATATCCATCTTTGTAATGGGTAACAACCTCGTCAACCGGCAATATCAGCGCTTCTACGGCTATCCCGTAAAGGGCATCAACGCCTTGGGCGGGGCTACCTACACGTTCTGAGGAATGATGAGTTTTGAATTATGAGTTATGAATTGACTTCGTAGCTTCTTCCTCTCAATGCTTTACAAACTCGTAATTCAAAACTCATAATTCATAATTCGCCAAAATGCAACTTGCCGACCATATTCGCCCTTTGCTCCGTGACCACGACTGCGTGATTATCCCGGATTTTGGGGGCCTCGTGGCCGATGTTTCGCCCGCCCGCGCCCAGCCTGGCCGCCAGTCCCTGAGCCCGCCTACCAAGCTGGTGGCCTTCAACCAAGCCCTTACCCGCAACGACGGCCTGCTCGTGGATGCGCTGAGCCAGCACCTCGGCCTGCCGATTGCCGAGGCCCGCGAACGGGTGCGCGCCGCCGTTGCCCGCCTGCACCAGGAGCTCGCCGACAACAACCGCATGGAGCTGCCAGGCATCGGTATTTTCCGCCGTGCCGCCGGCAGGGGTCTGGCCTTCGAATATACCGGCACCGATAACCTGCTAGCTGCCTCATTCGGGCTGCCCGAATTAGCTGCCCGCCCGGTGCGGGTGGCCGATAGCCGCAGTAAGCTGCCCCAGCCCGTGCTGCGCGGGGCCGGTGCCCGCCGCACCCGCCTGGGCCGCCTCGTGCCGGCCGGTATCATTGCCGTAGCCGTGAGCCTGCTGCTGCTGGCCAACTACCAAGTGGCCCTGAAAGCCGGCTATTTGCCTACCGCGCTTAAAACCAGCCTGCCTAAGTGGGAATGGGCCTCGCGCCCGAGCGCCCCGGTGCCAGCCAATGAGCCGCAGCAGGCCGCCCTGGGCCAACACGACTTTGGCCGCCCGGCCGTCGAAATTTCCGAAGGCATTACGCCGGTGAAGGATTCACCAATGGCGCTGCCCGAAGTCGACGCCCCCGCCCAGGGTGATTTCATGGACACGACAACCAAGCGAGTGCCCGTGGTGCGGTCCGATGCCAATCCGGCTCCAACTCCCGCCCCGGCTCTCGCTGTTAGCGAAGTAGAGCCAGTTGCCGTAGCCCTGGCCGATAAAGCTCTGGAAGTCGCAAGTGAGCCGGCCCCGGTAGCCAGTGCCCGGCCGGCTGCTCCTGCCAAAGCCCTAGTAGCGAAAGTGCCGCAAAAGGCTATAGCTGCCAATCTGAGCACAATTAAAACCGCTACCGGTCGTTTTTACGTTATTGCCGACACTTATAGCTCTTTGGGTCATGCTGAGCAAAACCGCCGTAGCCTGATGCGCTTGGGTCGGTCGGCTCGCATCATTTTGCCGCACCCTGGCACCAGGTACTACCGCGTTACGGTTGGCGATTTCGCCGACCAGGGTGCCGCCCAACGCGCAGCCCAGCGCCTGCGTCAGACCACGCACGCCAACTACGTTACGTTGAAATATTAATCGTCCGCATGTCCGTATTCCTGTTGCAAGTGGCCCCTGCCGCTGCTGATACTGTTGCCAATTCCGCCGCCATTGTACCCATCGTTTCGACCGATGTTCCGGTCTTCGACCTGCTGCTGCGCGGGGGCTGGATAATGATTCCGCTGGTAATTCTCTCGATGGTGGCCCTGTACATCATGTTGGAGCGTTACCTCACTATCCGCAAAGCGGCTGGCGACCCGGAGAGTTTTATGGCGAACATTCGCGCCCTTATGGTGAAGGGCGACCTAGCCGGGGCCAAACTGCTCTGCGCCCAAACGGCCTCGCCGCTGGCGCGCATGGTCGAGAAGGGGCTGCGCCGCATTGGCCTGCCGCTCAAGGATATCGAAACCAGCGTTGAGAACGTGGGCAAGATTGAGATTGCCCGGCTCGAAAAGAATATCAGCATTCTGGGCATCATAGCCGGCATTGCGCCCATGATAGGCTTTGTGGGCACGATTATCGGCGTAATCAAGATTTTCTACTCCATTGCCGCGACCAAGGAATTCGGTATTCCGCAGGTGGCCGACGGTCTCTACGTGAAGCTCGTGACTTCGGCTACCGGCCTCATCGTCGGCATTATCGCCCACATCGGCTACCACTGGCTCAGCATTATGGTCGAGCGCATGGTGTTCCGCATGGAGAATTCGGCCATCGAGTTCATGGACATTCTGCAGGACAACTAATTGAATTATGAATTTTGAATTATGAGTTATGAGTTGGGAAGCCTGAATTAGTCGTTCAAGCGTATCTCTATTCTCGTCTCATAACTCATAACTCATAATTCATAACTCAAATAGTTATGAACCTCTCTCGTCGGCACCGTTTTACCTCGCACGTCGAAACCGGGGCCATGAACGACATCATGTTCTTCCTCATGCTGTTCTTCCTGATTGCCTCGACGCTGGTAAACCCCAACATTATCAAATTGCTGCTGCCCAGCGCAAAGTCGAGCACCCAGGTGATGAAGCAGCCTATCACGATTTCAGTGGATGAGGCCGGCCAGTATTTCGTGAATAAAAAGCCCGTTACGCCCGAAGGAGTGGAGCCGGCGCTGGTGGCCCTGGTTGGTCCCACCACGCCCACTACTCAGCAGCCTACTGTGGTGCTTCGCGTTGATGCCTCGCTGAACGTGCAGAAACTCGTGAATATTCTCGAAATCGGCAACCGTCTTAAACTGAAAATGGTGATGGCAACCCAGGCTCAGCAGGCGGCCGGAAAATAAATGGTTGATTGGTTAATGTGCTGGTTGATATGCTGAAATGCTGAGTTTTGCAGGTTGAAATCAACTCATCTGTAAATTGATATTTCAGCACAACAACCAATCAGTACATCAACCAATCAGCGCCTTAACTAATCAGCACGTCACAAAATGGCTATTGACTATCCCGAACCGAATCGACGCCAGGCCCTGATTGGGACCGTGCTCATTCACGGGTTGTTGCTGCTGCTGTTTTTATTCGTGCATTTCAACGGCCCGAACCCGCCGCTGGAGTCGCCCATGATTAGCGGCAGTGGGGGCGTGGAGCTGAACTACGGCCTCGACCCCGTTGGCTCGGGCGACGTGCAGAGCATGGCCCCGGCCAACCCTTCGCCCAACCGGTCCGATAGCCGCCCGCCCCAGGCC
>JALYUI010000054.1 GCA_030853845.1 Bacteroidota bacterium
GAAATAAACTGCATACGGCAAGGTAGGGCGGGGGCGGGCAGCTGTCAGGCGGCCCTGCGGTCAGCCGGACAGTGCCGGGGTCAGCCGGACAGCTGCGCTTACGCCTGCTTGGCCGGCCCGCTACCCAACAGCGCCAGGGTGATTTCCTTGCCCTGCTGGCCGGCCAGGTGCAGGGCAGTGAGGCCGCGGGCATCGGTGATATCCCTGTCGGCCCCGGCGTCGAGCAGGAGTTGGATGAGTTGGTGACGGCCAAACATGGCGGCAAACATAAGGGCGGTGCTACCGCCGCCGTTTTGCTGGTTGAGGTCGGCCCCGCGCCCGATGAGCAGGCGGGCAATTTCGGCGTAGCCCTTGAAGCTGATGCCCATCAGGGCGGTGTTGCCGCTGGCATCCGGGTGGTTGGGGCTGGCCCCCTGGTCGAGTAGGAAGCGGGTGGCGTCGAGGTGGTCGCCGTAGCTGGCCAGCACCAGGGCGCTGAAGCCTTTCGCGTCGGGCGTATCGATGGGCACGCCGGCAGCCAGGGCTTCCCGCAGGGCGGGCACGTCGCCGCGTCGGGCGGCATCAAATAACCGGGCTTCGGGATGGGGGGCGGTGAAATCCATAAATGGGGAGAGCGGGAAGATACGTGAGGGCCGGGGCTGGCAGCTGTACGGCAGAACCGGGATGATGGCCGCCGGGTAGGGCAGCACTATTCGGGCGTAAATATTACTTTCGGCCACCGGGCAACGGCTGGCCCTGGCGCGGCATCTGGCCCGGAGTCAGCCGTTGCCCGGCGGCCGGCTCCTTCCTACATTCCATACTCCTTATGAAACGAATTCTGCTCCTACTGGGCGGCCTGCTGGCCGGCCTTGCCGCGCCCGCCCAAACCCCACCGGCCGACCTGCTGCTCGTGGGCACCTTCCACTTCCACAACCCGGGGGCCGACCTCGTTAAAACGGCCACCTTCGACGTGCTGGCCCCCAGGCCCCAGGCCGAGTTGGAGGCCATAACCAACCAAATCAAAGCCTACGGCCCGCAGAAGATATTCGTGGAATGGGCCTACGATGACCAGCCCGCCCTCGATACGCTGTACCGCGAATACCTCGGCGGGCACTACGACGCCTACGTGAAGCACCGCTTCCCAGCCAAACGCCAGAATTTCTACCTGCGCAACGAAATTATCCAGCTGGCTTTCCGCGCAGGCAAAAAGGCCGGCCTCCCCCGCATCAACGGCTTGGACTACAACGGCACCAGCTTTCCCTACGACAGTGTGCAGCGCGCCATCAAAGCGGCCAATCAGCAGCCGCTCCAGCAGCAGATTGATGCCACGTTTGCGCGCCTCACGGCCGAGCAGAACCGGAAAATTGCCACCCTCACCCTCACCCAGCTGCTGCTCGACACCAACTCGCCCGCCGAGCTCGATGCCAACAAAGGGCTATACATCCAGCTGCTGAACCGCGCCGGCGCGCCCAACGACTTTGCCGGCCCTTACCTCGTGTCGGAGTGGTACCGCCGCAACCTCTATATGTACTCCCTCATCCAAAAGCTCACCGCCCCCACCGACACGCGGATAATGGTGCTGGTGGGCTCGGGCCACGCCGCCATGCTGCGCGACTTCATCCGGAACGACCCACGCTTCCGGCTACGACAGCTGCGCGAAGTGCTGAAATAGCGTTTGCCACCGCCCTGGAGGCAGCAGCTTTTTTTATCGCTGATTAAGCAGCTGCTTGAATTAGCTGAAAGCCGTTGGCGGAGTACCCCGATTTTTTAATTCGGCCCATCTGGGCCATCCGAAATGCCGGCTAAAACCGGGCTAGCGGGCTGAATTTAAAATTCGGGGTACTCCACCTGCAAATGCAAACAGCTTCTGAGCATTTGGCAACAGCTCTGGTTATCCCAGCTGCTCCGTCAACACCTCGATGAGGGTCAAATCGGGTACGCTGCCGAGTAGGGTGAGCGAGTGTTTCACCAGCTCCTGCGGAATCTGGCCGATGAGGTGATGGATGCGCGCCCCATTGTCGGGAAAAGTATCGAAGATGCCGTACTCGTTGTTGGGCAGCTGCAGGGCAAACCACGCCGTGGTGCCGGGCTCGGCCTGGGCCAGCGGCTGGGCATCGCGCAGAAACTGCGCCACTTCGGCCTCGTGGCCCTCTTTGGCGTGGAAGGTGAGCAGCACGGCCTTGGTATTGGGAGTGGGCAGCGGCCCGGCGGGCAGCTTATCGGCCAGTACGTCGAGCTTGGTGATGCTTGGGGCTTCGGCAAACAGCGTGGCGGCGTGCTGCCCCAGCGCCTGCGCTACGGGGCCGCCAAGGTGGGCATCGCGTCCGGCCTCATCGGCAAACACGTCGAAAATGCCGTACTCGCCGCGACCGAAGCGGATGGCAAACCACGCAGTGGTGCCGGCTTCCTGCTGCACCAGCGGCAGTGCCGAGGCCAGAAATGCCTCTACGGCGGCTTCCTGACCGTGCTTGGCTTCGAGGCGCACGAGTAATCCTTTGCTGACAGTCATAAGGGGGGGAGAAATGGTTGAGGGGAGTACCGCGCCCTCGGCCACCGGCCGGCGGGCTGCGCCTGGATTAACATGGGAAACGGCAGAAAGTTGGCGGCGGGCCAGCTTTCGGCGCGGCTAGCTGGGGCCGGGCTGGCTACTCCCAGTCGAAATTAGCGCGCTTGTTCAGCGCCGCCATCCGCACTGTTTCGGCCACCCGGCCGGCGCGGGTGGCGGGCCGGGTGGCACCCAGCACCCAGCTGAGCAGCATCTTACGGGCCGAGGGCGAAAAGGCGGCGAAATTGGCCTGCGCCGCTTCGTTGGCGGCCAGGGCCCCGGCTAAATCTTCGGGCACCCGCCCGGCTTCGGCCGCGTCGAGGCTTTCCCAAGCCCCGTTGGCCTGGGCGCGGGCAATGGCTGCCCGCCCGGCCGGCCGCAGCAGCCCGTCGGCTTCCAGGCGCAGCAACCGCTCCTTGTTCACCTTGCTCCAGCCGCTTTTGGGCTGGCGCGGCGTGAAGAGTAGCTGCGAGCGGTCGGCATCGAGCTTGCGGGGGTGCGAGTCAATCCAGCCAAAGCAGAGGGCCTCTTCCACCGCCTCGGCGTAGCGCACGCTGGGTTGGCCACTGGCTTTCTTGTAGTACACCAGCCACCCGCCGGGGGCGCTGGCGTGGTTCGCAACCAGCCACTGCCGCCACTCGGCGCAGCTGGCAGGCTGAACTTGGGGATAGGTGTCGAGGCGGGGCATTTGACGAGTGGAATGCAGGGGGTACCCTACAAAGGTTTGTCGTTCGGAACGAAGGTTTTCTATTCCGGAACAGTTGGCAGGTGTTCCGAAGCGGCTGGAGCAGTTGAATAGTCGGGCAGCGGGGCTGCTTCAGCGCCAATGCGCAAAAAAGCGACTGAAGCTCCTATAGCTTCAGTCGCTTCTCGTTTCGGCCGCCAGGGCACGCCAGGATGAACCTGGTCAGGGAGTTGCAAAAAACACCTTCACCCGAGGAGGCTTCCGCAGAAAATCCCGATTCCTAAACGTGGGAATGGCGCTTATTGCCGGGCACGGCGCGCCAGGCGGCGCGCCCGGAGCTGCTTGAGGCCGAAGGCCAGCCCGCCGGCCAGCAACAGCGAAGCCCCGCCGTCGATGGGAATTGAGGTGGGGCTGGTCGGCGCGGGGCCGCCATCGGCCGGAGCCTGGGCAAACGCCAGGCCTCCGGTCAGCAGCAGCAGCGTCAGGGTCAGCAGAATCGGTTTCACGGGCTTATTCATATCAGGGTTAAGCAAGAAGAAGTGGAAGCTCCGCGCGGCCAGCCGGGTCTGGCCGGCCGCGCGAAACCAGGAGTTATTGAATGACGACGCGCTTGGCCAGCGTGGCTGCACCTACCTGTAGGCGCAGGGTGTAGATGCCGGCGGCCAGGCCGGCAGCATCCACAGCCAGGCGGGTACCGGTGGCGGCGAGGGCCGCATCCTGACGGCGCACTACCTGGCCCAGGGAGTTGAGCAGGTCGGCGTGCAGCTGGGTGGCCCCGGCGACGGCCGGCACCAGCACCGTGAAGGACTGGTGGGCCGGGTTGGGGTACAGCACCACCCCGGCCGCCGTGAGGGCCGACGCGGTAGCGAGGGCCGAGCGGGCGGCAAAGTGCAGCGTGAAGCGCCCCGTTAGCGAAGCGGCGGCCTGCGTGCTCGTTATGCTAAATGCATAGGCCGGCTGCGTGCGCAGATTCACGGTCTGGCCCGTGGCGGCATCGGTGAGCAGGGCATCGAGGGTGGCGGGCAGGTTGTTGAGGGCGGCTGCGGCCAGCGTGTAGGTGCCGGCGGCGGGCACGCCCACGGTCAGGGGCAGCGTAGTGGTGGTGGTGAAGGCCGGCCGGCCGTCAATCGCCAGGGCTTCGCCGGTGGTAGCCACGCTGGCCAGGTTCAGGCCCGATGAGTTAGCCAGCTTCTGGGCATCGTACTGAGCATCGAAGCCGGTAGTGGCGCCAGCTTCGGCGTAGGCGTAGAGTGGGTCGGCGGCGCCGTTGCCGGCGCGCAGCTCCAGTTGCACCAGAGGGCGGGTGTCGGTGGTGGTGCGCTGGAAGGTGGTGGGGTTGAGCGTCGTGAGGCGCTGGCTGTTGCGGAAGGTGAGCGTACCGGCGGTCTGGCCGGTGCTCACCCGGACGAAGAAGCCCTGGGCCACCGGCAGCACCGGGTTGCCGCCGATGCCGTTGACGTAGCTACGGTAGTTGCCGGTGTACTGGCCGGTGCTGGCGTACACGTAGATAGAGCCGTCCAGATTGGTGCGGTCAGCCGGGGCCACCAACGAGTAATCGAACGGCGAAGGGTACGGGTTGCCCACCAGCTGCCAGCCGGCCTCGATGGCGTTGGGCGACGCAGCCCCATTGCGGCTCAGGGCCAGCGACTGGGCGCCATTGGTAAGCGTGCCGACGAAGTCGACCAGCGCCGAGCCACTGATATTCACGTCATAGCCCCGGCCCACGGCCAGCGGCGTGGCCAGGCTGGCGGGTACCACAAAGCCCTTATCGAAGGCTGACAGGTTGTTTGTCGCCGTGGCCAGGCGGCTTTGGTCGTAGGCAAACACGGTAGGGAAAGGCGTGGTCGTGGCTGGCGTAGCCGAGTTATTGTACACGCTGCCCTGGCTGATTTCGGGGGTGAAGCCCGCCGTGGTCAGGTCGGCCACGGTGCTGCCCGACACCGGGGCGCTGTAGTGGCGGTAACCCGGGCCGGCATTCAGGCTGGGGTCGATGTAGCGCTGCACGGTGGCGTTGCCGTTCACGGTGCCCGTGCCGCTGTTGTCGACCAGGGCCGTGCCGGCCGCGTCGGGAAGCAGCGTCAGCACTTGGCCATTGGTAGTGAGGTCGCCGCTGGCTGGGGCCAGCACGCCGTGGATGCTGACGGCCCCGCTTTGCAGAGCCCCGTTGGCATTGGCCACGGTCAGGTTCCAGAGCTGGGTGCTGCCGCTGCCGCCGATGAGCTGCGAGTTGGTGCCGCTCAGGCTGGTGGTGCCGGCCGTGGCACTGATGGTGCCGCTGTTGCTCAGGTTGCCTTTCAGGTCGAGGCTGCCGCCCCCCTGCGTGAGGCTGGCACTGGCCCCGATGGTCAGCCCGGCCGCGACGGCCGAGCCGGCGTTAATCACCGGGAAGGGGGAACGGCCGGTGCCCACGATGGCATCGACCGTGCTGGTGGGCACGCCCGCCGACCAGTTCGCCGCGTTAAACCAGTTGGTGTCGATGCCGCCCAACGCGATGCCCAGCCACGAGGTGGAAGTGATAACGGGCGCAACGGCCGCGCCCGGCAGGCTGGCCGAATTCGTATCGATGGTAATGGCACCGCCGCGCGAAAGGCCGCGGCCCGTCAGCGTAGCGCCCTGAATCATGTTGATGGCCCCGTCGACCAGCAGTGTGCCCACCATCACGGAGTTTTGGCCCAGCGTGACCAGTCCGCCAATCTGCCAGTACACATTATTGGCGTCGGCACCGTTTTGCAGCAGCACCACCGAGTTGGCACCCGTGGTAAGGGCCCCGGATACTGACAGGTAGAATTTGGCGTTCACATCGCCGCCCGCGTCCAGAATCAGGGTGCCGGCCAGGGTGGTGGCCCCGCCCACGCAGTAGGAGCCAGGCAGCAGCGTAACGGGGGGCGTACCGCCATACACTGCCAGCGGCGTTACGCACGGAATATTGGTGGAGTAGTAGCCGTAGGCCGTCTGTACGGCGGTGGCGGCCTGCGTCGAACGGGTGTCGCCCACGTGGATGCTGCCGTTTATCACGCCCGGAGGAAAGCCGTTGAAGGCACCCGCATTCGTGCCAATGTCGCCGTTGATGATGGTCGGGCCGGAGTTGTTAACGGCACCCACGGCGGTGAAGAGCGCGAAGCTGGCCGCCACGCCCAGGGGTGGTGGGGCTTGCGCGGCACCGGCCCGTGGAAAGGCCAAAGCAGCCGCCAACGTTAAAATAGTCAGGAAATGTTGTTTCATAAAAGGGTACGATTAGAAGGGGTGAAATTATGGGTGAATAAGTTTTACAATGCAAAGCTCACGCGCCGTACCTGCGGAGTATTTACACAATTACAAAATGCTGTTACATCATTCCCACTTTCGGAAATTATTTGTGGTTTAGATTGAGTTATTCTAAGAGAAGAAGGTGTTCGCCCAGTCACCTTCTTGAACTGATTCGACAAGTGCGCCACGCTGCTATAGCAAAGCTGGTCAGCTATCTGGGTGAGGGTTAGCGGACCCGACAGCAGTTCCTTCACGCAGTTAATGCGAACCCCGATGATGTATTGCTCAATGGTGCCGCCGGTGATTTCCGAAAACAGGTTGGCGAGGTAGGTATAGTCGTAGCGGAGCCGGCGGCTGAGGTACTCCGAATTCTTCATGCGGGCATTGCCGCCGGCAGTAAGCACCATATCGACCACGGCCTGCCGCAGGTCCTCCAGCAGGTGGGCTTTGCTGTGCGCCCGGTGGCCGAAGCCGACCGTTGCGTGGCTGTTGCTACCGGGAGCAGCAGGTTGCGCGGGGTAAGTACCGGGGGGCATTCCGTACCGAAGCAAGTAGGCAGTGCCAATGGATAAACCTGTCATGAGGCGGCAATTGCTTGCCCTGGTTACAGTATCGACCCAACAATTGCACGTCGTCATCCGACGGTTCCAGAAAGAAAGCAACTCCACTATTAGTTAGAGAAATTACTATATAATCCATCAGCAATCTGAATCTATCTACCCAAACGGGGTTTGGCTGGCAGGGTTTGGGTATTCCCATTTATGGAATGCAACATTTCCGCCCTTCACGGCCCTCGGCTTAGTAATCCACTATCAGCAGGCCCGTTTCCTAAAAATAGAATCGGTATGCTTGCTCCCGCCCCGCTACCGGACCGGGCCGGGTGCCGCCCGGGTTTTCGTATCGGGCAGCAACCCCGCCGCTACGCTGGTGGCAGCCCACGGGCCGCCGTTGCCGCTCCCTGGCAGCCACGGCTGGCCGGCTGCTTCGCCCTGCGCTTGGCGGGCTATATTTAGCGCAACAATTCTTCGTTCCTGATATGCGCAGTACCCTCGCCACGCTCTTCCTGCTTGCCGCCCTTGCGGGCACCACCGCCCAGGGCCAAAGCCCACCGCGCAAGCCCGGTACTACCAGCCTGCCGCCGCCGGCCATCACTCCGGCCCCCAAGCCCGCTCCTCAGGATGCGCTGTACCAAACGCTGGCCCGGCTGGACTCGGAAATGTTTGCCGCCTTCAATGCCCACGACGTGGATAAGCTCATGGCCTACTTCGCCGACAACGTGGAGTTTTACCACGACAAAGGCGGCCTGAGCGACTTCGCCCAAACCACAGCCGGCTTCGCCCGCCTGTTTGCCCAAAGCCCCGACATCACCCGCACACTGGTGCCGGGCAGCCTGGAAGTGTACCCCATCAAAGACTACGGGGCCATCCACATGGCTACCCAGCGCTTCTGCCACGTCGAGAACGGCCGCAACGACTGCGGCAACTCCAAGTTCGTCATGGTCTGGCAGCAGCAGGCCGGCACCTGGCGCATCACCCGCGTCGTGAGCTACGGCCATTGAGTGGGGCGTAAGGCCCGTGCGTTAAGCGAAGGCCCACGCTTCGGAACAAAGGCCCGTACTTCGGAAACAATTGGCAGGCGTTCGGACGCGGTTGGCGGGCGTCGGCAGTGATTAGCGGGCGTTCGGACGCGGTTGGCGAGCATTCGGACGCCAAGGTTTGTGGTTCGGACGCGGCTGGCGGTGCTTCGGTAGCGGTTGGCGAGGCTTCGGATACAGGGTTTAGGCTTCGGAAGCGGTTGGCGGGCGTTCGGAAGCCGTTGGCGAAGCTTCGGAAGCGGTAGGCGGCGGGGTAGCAGGAATTAGCTTTAGGCTTTGATATGATTCATTCGATGCTAAAGCGCGCAATTATACCGATAGTCTCCTTACTCATTGCGGCTGCATTTACCAACTGCTCCAATATGCAAAAGACCAAACAATTTGAATCAGATAATAAGTGGTTCAAACTAACTTATCCAGCCTCTTGGCAAGAGGAACTTGAAGATGGCGTTTACACCTTCACGGAAGCTCACGACCCAAGTTGGGCATTCCAAATATCTGCCTACCGAGCCACATACGACACAATACCGGATTTCAGCATTGATGAGGAATTGCAACGCACTGTTGAAAGTCATCCCACAGCAAAAATAGTCGTCTTACCAAACCGTAAAGCCGTTTATTACACTACAGTCAGCAGCCCTTCTTTAATACACGTCTGGATAATTGGCGGGAAAAGATGCAAGACTTTTTGCAGTTACACAGCTGACGCACCAGCATCACAGAACGCAAATTTTAAAGCAGCACAAGAGGCAGTTAATTCAATGGAAATCCAGTAGATGACAGGTATGAAATCAAAAGACCTTATTGGCCCATATATCAATAACAATCAGTTAGCGTTGGTTATGAATAAGACCAAGTGGCGCGAGTTGGCTAAACTGATGACTTCCAATTATGACTTCAATCCTGTCGTTAGGATAAAATACTTGTTGGATAACACATTGGGAGGCTTTTCACATCTGGATTGGGAATGGGTGAAACTCGGAGATTCCAGAGAAATTGAATGGCTGGAAATTGACCCTATTCGCCGGGATTACGTTGGCAGGCTCGTCACTACAAAAGAACTCGATTTTACGGAATGGGTTAGAGCAGCATTATTGAGCAAGACTATTCCATTTGACGAAACTGATGGCATCCTCAAAATCAGAGGTTACATCAGACCAAATGCATAAAAAAAGCGGCGGGAGCGCCCGTAGCTTCAGCCGCTTTTCGTTTCCGCCGCCAGGGCGGGATTACCAGCGAATCGCCCGGTTCTCCGGGGCGGCCGGCTCCCACTCGCCGATGACGATGCCGGTGCGCTTGATTTCCTGCACGAAAGGGTTCCAGTCGGTGAATTGTGCAAAAAAAGATGCGGCATTATGGTGAGGTAAGGCTACCGCGCACGGCTACTCGTAGCTTTTGTGACGAATGACTCGCGCGGGCCGCACGGCTGGGCAACAGTTGAGCACCTCGCCGCATCTACTTTCGAGCCTGCTGTGGGTTATTCCTTTTAACGCACGCTACTTTCTTATGAAACAACTGCTTTTTATTTACTTGCTGTTGGCTGGCCATACGGCTTGTGCGCAGGCCCCACCAGCTGACTTGCTGCTCATCGGCACTTTTCACTTTAGCAACCCGGGGATTGACCTCGTCAAGACATCCACTTTTGACGTGCTGGCTCCCAAACCCCAGGCCGAGCTGGAGGCCCTAACGAACCGCCTGCAAGCCTTCGGG
>JALYUI010000114.1 GCA_030853845.1 Bacteroidota bacterium
GAATAGACGTCGCCGCGAAAAAGCCAGCGCCGAGATGGGGGTTTACATGCGCCCACTTTTGGCAAATTCGGTGATGTCGCCCTCCGCTATCAAACTTGCATTGGGCGCGGCCGAGGAGCGGGGCTTCTCCCTTACAGAGGCCGAAAGCTACTTGCTCGATAGCATGCGGCAGGCGGGTTTCGCACCGGTGAAGACGGTAAACCAAAGCCCGAACCTGCTGCTCAGCACTTGGACACCGGGCGGCACACCGCTAACTGGCCGGCCCCACACCAAAGTCTTGGGTCAAGATGTGTACAGCTTGGCCGAAGCCGGGCAGGTTCTGTATGATGCACTAATAGCCAGCGACGAAAGGGCCGCACGCGGACTGGATACCGAAGAATACCTCGCTAATATTGCAATAGACCTCAAGGAAAACGATGCCTTGTTGGACCTACGTGCGATTGTACACGACCGCAAACTCAACCAGACTCAGAAACGCTTAAAGGCTCTCTACTTGCTTGGGCCGGGTTTGCCTTTCTATTCAGAAGAAGTCACTGAAGCATTCGCCAGCCCAGCCCAGCTGCTGACTCGTACTGCTAGTTCTGCTCGCGACTTCGCAGCTGGAGAAACTGCCTTTAAAGCAGGATTTCTACAAATCTGGTTGAAAGCAGCGGCTACTGCCGAAGTGAAGGCTGCTATTCCATCTAAAACAACGGTACTGGATTACCGCAGATTTTTGCACGCTGCGGCTCCGCAATTCCCCCTGTGGATTGGGGCACAGTCCTTCGCTAGCCCAGCACAGTTGGCCGCGTACATTCGGCAAGATGAGAGTACCTGGAAAATGGTATTTGGCAGCCTTAATGCCGGTAATCTAGTGCCGTGGTTCCAAGCTATAGGGCAAACCCAAATATTAGAACGTCAGGAGCAGCTTGCTGTTGCTTTTACAGGGCCAGAACAGGGGACGGTTGGAACAGACCGTAATATCGACCCGGCCGACATGCGGCGCATGCTCAGCGTTCAAGCCCTGCTGGAGGCTTTGGACCCGCAAACGGCCGTGCCTCAGCTGACTGCTGACATGGTTGAGGTTGACCTAACGGGATTAAGTGGCGAGACGCAGGTTGAAAGGGTGATTAACATCACGAATACAACAGGCGGTGCGGTGCGGGTATTCATCGTTTTGGAACCGGCTATGGAGGGCGTAAGCGTATCCGTACCGGGGCTGTTCTTTGACCAACGTGCACCAGGCCAGAAGCTGGACGTTGTATTGACCGGCAACCCCGGCCAGATGCCTCGCGACGGGCAGCACACCGCCCAGCTGCAAGTTCGCACCGCGTACGCTACTACTCAGATACCAGTGCGGGCAGAAGCCGTATTTCCCCAAAAGGAGTTCTGGCAATTTGTGGGAGGCGCGGCACTGGCGCTGGCGCTTGTTTTTGGCGCTGTGCGATTGTTGCTAGGTTTAGCACTTGGGGAGAGTACCTATCAGGCAATGATTAATAGAGGGACCTTTTTGCCGTTTGAAAATGCCAGTCAGGCAGGTAACGGCAATGGCTACATTTTTCTGATAGCGCTGCTTTCCCTAGTGGGATTGTGCTACGCGTTTATTCGTGTTCTGGCCAAACTATCTAAGCCGAAATACGCCGCATGAGCACCAAAGAACAGAATACAGGGTGCGTAAAAATCGTGCTTATTGGTGCTGCCGTAGGCTTAGGCTGGATGGTGTTGAAGTTCTTTTATAAAGCGGGTTGCTATGTAGGGGCCAACGCATTTCTAGCCTTAGACGCATCTGCCTACTGCCGTGCGGGCAAAGGGGCAGTAGGCTATGCCTTATTGGGCCTTGGATTGGGGGCTGCTTGTGGTGCCATAGGGGCACAGCAGCGCTTTCGCCTTAACCGACTTGTTTCTATTGGGGCCGGCGCACTAGCATTGGGCCTGTTTACCTTCATTTTTGTCGGTAATACTGCTGCAAGTGCACCAACAGTTGATAATCAAGTAGCTGAAGAATCAGTAACCGTGGAGACTGCTGGCGAGCCGTCGGTTGACAGTGCCTCCGTAAATAGTTCAACGGAATACTTCGCACGTCCGGACACAGCCAGCCAGCCAGCCAGCGAATGGATGCGGGTCGTGGTTGGTGTCGCGCCGCTTCGCGGGAATTGGTTTGACTCACTGGCCGCGCCTCTCGCTCGATTAAAAGAAGAGGATACTGTGCACATTGTGCGTCGCGCGCACCATTGGGCATTAGTAGTTGGAGGCAGCCCAGGCCAGCAAAACGCGCCAATGGGTTGGGTGCGTATGGCAGGGCTTGGCCCTTTGCCAGAATCTGAAGCTGAAACTGAAACGAATGAGCCACAGCACCAAGTTTCAGCAGTAACCACAAGCAAAGCAGCAGAAGCAACGTCAAGCCAAGATTCAGTAACAGTTGAGGCAGCCGTTAAGCAGCCGTCATGGCCTATGGGTCACCAGCAGCATAAGGGACAAGTTGGAAAACAAGCAGCTACTTTTTCTATTGATTGGCAGCCTGACGGCGTGTTGAGCGGAAGTTATTCCAATGACCAAAATCCGGGTACGATTTACCGGTTAACTGGCGCAGCAACTGCAAGTGGAGAGTTACGCCTAGTAGAATTCACAAGGGGCCGCCAATCTGCCCGCTGCGTGTTGCAGCTGCAAGGCGAAACCTATGTGGGTACGATGACCAACACGGATGGACAGCAGTTTCCAATGAGCCTGGAAAAATAGCTTTGACTTTATTGCCTATTTATTAGTTGCAACACCATATTTAGCCAAGCTGTATGAGCACTGCTCAAGAAGATACCGATAGCGGCAAAAAATACCTGCTTTATATCGTGCTGGCAGTCGTCGGCATATGGATAGCTTGGCTAGTACTAAAGCTTCTTTATTACTCATTCAGTTACTTAGCCTGGAACCTGTTTTTGGGTTTGGATTTGTCCGTTTATGGCCGCCTTGCACCAGTTGGGTGGGTGGGTTACGCACTTTTAGGCCTCGGTTTAGGTGCAGCGGGAGGCGCTGTTGCCGCCAAGCGGCGCTTCCGGCTCAATAATATGATTCCCATTGGAGCGGTCGCACTAGTATTGGGCTTGTGCAGTTTTATGTTCCTGAATAATGCAGCTCGCTTCGCCCCACCGATGGTTGAGGCAGCAAATTATGTCAGTATAAATGGCCGCGGGCAATGCCCTGCCTGCTCTACTATTGAAGCCAGTTCGACCAAAGCAGACTCAATCCAAAACCGTTACACAGTAGCATCACTACTTGATAAAAATCCAGCTACTGCATGGATTAGTGAAGGAGCAGCTAACCAAAACTTACGATTAACAGTCACTATTCCAGCCGACCAGCGTCTAGTGGGCTTACGTCTCGGCAACGGTTATGGGAAAAGTGAGGAAGTGTTTGCAAGTTTCAGTCGCGTCCATTACTGTCACGTTAGCTTGAGTAATGGCACAGAATCATATATAACTCTGCCTGATACCCATTCCGAAGACCTGTTCATACCTCTTGAACCACAAACCAGCACAACCCCTCTTACAGTCGTTTTTAACATCGACGAGACTTACGCGGGTGTAAATCATCCGGAAGTGGCTCTTTCTGCTTTAACCCCAGTAATTGAAGCTACATCCAAGTAGTAAACGAAAATGTAGGTGACGGGGATAGCGCAAATTGCTGCTTAACGCTCCAACTCTCGTGCGCGGAGCTTCCGTTTGGATTTGAGGGGGGCGCTCATGGGGCGCAGGGGCCGAACAAGAAAGGAGCCGGCACGGGCGGGGAATGGGAGCCGGAAAAAGTGGTATGCACGCCCCATAAGCTATCGGGGACGAGGGGAAGGAATATTCCCGGTAAAGGAGACAGAATGCTGACCCGCCCCAAATGAAGGCGGTGAGATTGAGCAGCGAACAGGTGAAGTAGCAGCGAAGTTGGCGTGTGCTTTACTGGTTAAGCAACGCAGAACGGGCAGCGGTTGGAAGTTGCGCTCATCCGGTGGCCGTTTCCGCTACGGCAGAGCCGCCGCGGCCAGCTCATGACTGGGCACGTCCACGAAGGTGATTCTGGCTTAATGCGGTCGTAGCCGGCACAACTTGACCGGTGCGCGTACCAGTAAGGCCACTTGCTTCGGTTAATTCGGGTCCCTAATGTCTTGATGATACTAGGTCCGTCAAAGACCTGGGGCTAGGCTGTGTCGCGCAGGGTGGGAAAGTGGGTTCCCTAGCGCGGTTGCGGGTCAATAACCACCCGTGACCCAGCAACTGCCGCGGGTAGAAGGCAGTTAAGGCAGCGCCGATGAGCGCTCAAGGCGTTAGGAGTCGCTGGGTTCGCCGGCCATGGTGGGGCTGTGCCTTCTGGACCCGCAACGTCTCGGTTTCCTGCCCGTCTTGGCGCAGCTGCCGGACTTCGGTAATCAGCACTTGACGGCGTTTGCGCAGGGCCTAGCAGCGCGTGTCGACGACTTGTGCCCCGCCGCTCGCTAGATGGGCAGGGGCAGCGTTTGAGTAGCAGAGTGCATAACTCCTTATTCCCGGCCCACGCTGCGGGTAGACCGGCTTTCCTGCTTTTTTGAATTTATGTAAATCCTGGTCTGCGTAACCCGTCAAGGGGTACCAGCACCCGCTTCAGACCCCCCGGTTGTTCCACCAGCCGGGGGTGTCTTTTTAGCCTCCTTCCGAAGGAAACGCGCTAAATCAGCCGGAAAAATCTTATCGAGCTCGATGCTGACGGTAGTGCGCCGGTATTCGCTCTTTCCGACCACGAACACAAAAAGACGCACGTACCCGCCGAGATTTTTCCTCGTTTCGCTGTACACCTTCTGGTACTTGTCCATGGTTGGCACGAAAGCATGCGCCAACCGAACCAACTCCGTGAGATACTGTGATGAAAAGCAAGAAATCGGGCAGGTTTTTTATCTTTGGTCTCCTTCAAGGAGGGCCTTCGGGTTCATCCTGTGTAGCCTCGGCCCGTTACGTGGCCGGGGCTACTTCTTTTTCCAGGCAATGGGCCGGATGGTACTGCGGGTTGTAGGGTCGGTCGTTTTTCCAGAGCGAGTAGCAGAGCAGCAAGAGTTTGCGCATGACGGCAATCACTCCGGGCTTGCCGCTGGGCTGGCGGGCCCGCAGCCGGGCGTAGAAAGCTTTTTGCTGGGGATTGTAGCGCAAGCTGCTGACCGCCGGCAGGTACAGGGCCGTGCGCAGGCGCACGTTGCCCCTTCTGGAAATGCGCGTGGCCTGGGCCGAGAGGCCGCTTTGGCGCTGCACCACGTCCAGCCCGGCGTAGGAGGCGAGCTGGCGCTCGTTTTCCACCAGGACAAAGCCGTTGGTTTCGGCCACCACGACAATGGCCGTGGTCAGGCCGATGCCGGGCACGCTGGTCAGTTGGGTCAGCCTGCGGGCCAGTTCCGGCTCGGCCTCGAGCAGCGCGGCCAGGTCCTGGTCGACGGCCTTCAGTTGCTGGGCGATGAGCTGCTGCTGGGCGGCCAGACGCGCCAGGGTGCGGGCGTCGGGCTGGTAGCTGTGCTGGTAGGCGTGGCAGCGGGTTTTGAGCCGCCCGCCCTGGTCGCTCAGGCGCTGGCGCTCGCGGGCCAGG
The DNA here is from genome assembly GCA_030853845.1 of Bacteroidota bacterium. Classification (GTDB taxonomy): domain Bacteria; phylum Bacteroidota; class Bacteroidia; order Cytophagales; family Hymenobacteraceae; genus Hymenobacter. Next base: position 5,566 of record JALYUI010000114.1, read on the forward strand.
GCCCGCAGCTGGCGCAGGGCGGGCGTCGGCGGCTGCCAGGCGGGCAAGGCCCGCTCCAGGCCCAGGCGGCAAAGCAAGCGGGCGTCGAGTTGGTCGGTTTTGCTCTTGAGCTCGGTGCTCTGGGCAAAGTGCTTGACTTTGTTGGGTAGCAGTACGCTCAGGGCCTGCGCGTTATCGGCCAGAAAATAGGCCAGCGCTTCGTAGTATACCCCGGTGGCTTCGACCACGAACCAGAGCGGGGCCGCGGCGCCTTGCTGCCGGGCCGACCACGCGAGCAGGGCCCCGAAGCCGGCCAGCGTGTTGTCGAACGTGGCTTCTTTGCCGAAACGCAGCTGCTGGCTGGGCTCGATGCGGCCAAAGCAGGCCACGAACGTGTCTTTGGCAATGTCGATGCCCACGACGTACTTGAGCGGGGCGGTGGGAACAGGAACGGGAGGCATGGGCATGGGGTAAAAAGGTGGAAAGCAACCAGCCGGCAAGGTTTTCACCGCAACTCTCCTTGTACAAATGCGGGATGCCACGCACCGGGGCTCCCTCCATACTGTTCAGTCTTCAGGCAAAAACGGGAAACGGGGCACAGACTCTCACATGCAACGTCGACGCCGAAGCGCCGCGCTTAGGGATGGATGGTGTCCCCGTTTCCTTTTCCGGCTCCTCTCAAGATAAGGCAGTGCAATCATACAAGGGATGGACTGGAAGAGGTGAGTTCCGGCTCAATGCCGGATTGACTGATTCTTAGTTTATAGGTCGCAGCCGCGGGTTTGCTTTCCTTCATGGCACCAAAACGGGCTGGGTCAAACGTGTGGTCCAAAGGGTAAGCAGATGGTCTCCGATGGAAGAATTCACCCTTCAGCGCAGGGGGTATTGAACAAACAAGGCCAACCTCCGACTCGGGGTGTTTATCTGATGGATTTACACGCTTGTTAGCCCTTCAACTACTTCACAACGACTCACCGGGCGTTGGCTGCCTTAGGGGTGACTCGCCGCCGCTCAGTGGGTCATCCGCAGCACGCGCTCGGCGACGGCGTTGCCAATCTCCAGCCGCTCAATTAAAGCCATCAACTGTAAGTTGCGGGCGAGGGGGCTAACTTCCAGTTCGGGGCGCAGGTCAGAAGCCACCCGGCTCATGTAGGCAAAGAGCTCGGCCAGGTAGCGGGCATCGTCGCAGCAGAGGAGCGGGTCGGGGTCGGGGTCGGGAACCAGCGACGAGTCGGCCAGGCGCTGGGCAAACCGGGCCAAGTCCTGGTGGTTGAGGGTGATGCCATTGCGGTCCTCCCACAGCTCGGGCTGCAACCGGTGGAAGGCCTGCGACCACCCCGTCACGGAGAGGGTGGGAAAGCGGTCGTGGAGTTGATGCGCCAGCCAGCGCACGGCCTGCGCGTGTTGGCCGGGCGTGGCCCGGCGGTAGGGGACGGAGCGGCCATCAGGGCCCCCAAGGTTAGAAGTAGCGGGTTGCATAAGGACAGAATGAAGCAGGAATGGGTCTCGGTGAGGCAGGTGCGGGAGCTCCCTGGTAGCAGGGGTTTTTCTGGCAATGGCCTTTTGGGTAGGCGTATCAGCGGTCCGTTACCCGTCTGGTGGGGCGGCGGGTTTGGTGCCCCCGCACTGGGACTGCCGACGGAACCAGGCCCGGCGCTTGAGCCACCGCTTGGACCGGACGGTCGGGTCGGCAGCGGGCCGGGGGCGGCGGGGCTGCTCGCGGTGGCTTTTTTGGGTGTTGCAGGGCTTGCACAGGGTCTGCAGGTTGTGCTGCTCGTTGGTGCCACCGAAGCACCGGGGGACGATGTGGTCGATGGTCAGGTCCTGCGTGGCGCCGCACCAGGCGCATTCCTTGGGCAGTTTGGCGCGCAGCTTCTGCTTGTATTTGGATTTGAGGGGGGCGCTCATGGGGCGGAGGGGCCGTGCGTGCGGCAGGGGCCGAACAAAAAGGGAACCGGCACGGGCAGGGGAAGGGGAGCCGGAAAAAGGGGAGCTGGAAAAAGGGGGCGTACGCGCCCCAGTAGCTACCGGGAACGCGGGTGCCGGTCGGTGGTCGGTTCGCCGCGGGCGTCGCGCAACGCCTGCAGCCGCCCGGGGACGGCGGCGCGGGCCCGCTCCCGGTC
>JALYUI010000013.1 GCA_030853845.1 Bacteroidota bacterium
CAGGAACCTTTTGTGCCAAGCGTTTCTCGTTGTGCCAAGTGTTTCTCGTCATTCATCGTTGCTGGTTTCTGGTTAGTTTCTATCCTGAAAACGAGAAACCAGCAACGAGAAACCAGTAACGAGAATGTAAGCTTCACCAAGCACTGCGTAACAGGAGCCACCAGGCGCGGGCTGCTGTTCGGGCGGGGCCTTACTTTTGAGTCAGCAATTCTTCGCTGCAACCGCCTACCCGTTTTTATTCGTGCCTTCCTCGCCCCCCATCTTCCCTCCTGCTGCACTGCCATGTCCGTCCGACTTGCCGGCGGTACCCCGCTCGCCGTGGGGCAGCGCGTGGGCCCGGCGCGGCTTCCGGCGGCGGCTAGGCCTAGTGCTGCTGCTGCTGCTGGCCCTGCTGCCGGTGCTGCCGGGCTTCTACCACTGGGTGCAGACGCGCCCCGGCTACCACCTGGCCGACCCACTGCTGGACCTGCTGCCGGTGCACGACAACTCGGTCCTCACCTTCAGCCTGATTTACGGGGCCATTGTGGGCTCGCTGGCCGCCGCCGCTTTCCGCCGGCCGCCGCTGCTGGCGCGGATGCTGTGGTGCTACTACCTGCTGCAGCTGCTGCGCATGGCCACCCTGACCCTTTGGCCCCTGGAGCCGCCCACGGCCCTGCTGCCGCTGCACGACCCGGTAGTTGACCACCTTTTCCAGGTGCAGGAACCGATAGTGCGCGACCTGTTCTTCTCGGGCCACACCGCTACCATGACGCTGCTGACCCTGGCCGCCCGGGGGCGCTGGCGCTGGGTGCTGGGCCTGCTCACGGTGGCCGTGGGCCTGCTGGTGCTGGTGCAGCGCGTGCACTACAGCTACGACGTGCTGGCCGCGCCGCTTTTTGCCGGGGCCGCCTGGTGGCTGGCCGGGCGCATTTGCCGGGAGTAGCGCCTACGGGGCAACACCAACCAAAAGAGCCCCGCCGGATAGGGCGGGGCTCTTGACAAGCACTCTGGCTTGGGTAATACTCAGGACTGCTTTCGGGCGGCCCGGTAGGCCCGCAGGCGCTTGAGGCCGTAGGCACCGCCGGCGGCCAGCAGCAGGGAGGCCCCGCCGTCGATGGGCGTTTGGGTGGGCGCGCCGGTGGGCGTGGGGCCGCCGGAGCCGGGACCCTGGGCCAGCGCGGCCCCGGCCGTGAACAGCACCGCGGCCAACGTGGCATATAGGGAGCGTATGAAGAATGCTTTTTTCATCAGAAAAGGCTGTTTGAGTACAATCAATAACGAAAACCTGCCGGCAGCAATGTCCCGGGCCAGCCGCGCCGGCCCGGGATATGCTGCCAGTCGGGCTATTCCACCACCACGCGCTTCACCACCTGGGCAAAGCTGCCGGTGAGGCGCAGCGCATACACGCCAGGAGCCAGCCCCGCCACCTCGAACTGCGCCGAAGCTCCAGCGGCGGTGAGGGCCAGGGTGCGCTGGGCCACGCGCTGGCCGAGCTGGTTGTAGAGGCTCGCCGTTACGGTGGTGCGGCTCAGCTCGGCGGGCAGCAGCAGCGTGAAGCTGGCGTGGGCCGGGTTAGGATAGAGCTGCACTAGGTCGGCCAGGGCCTTGGGCGTGCTGGCCGTAACCAGCGCCGCACCGAAGGACAGCACGAACCGGCCCGGTATGGCCGTTTGCTGCGTGCTGAACGTGTACTGCGGCTGCGCGCTGAGGTTGATGCGCGCCCCGGTCTGGGTATCGAGCAGAAACACCTGCGTGTTGGTGCCGAAGTTCAGCAGGTCCACCGCGTTCAGGGTGTAGCTGCCCACGGCGGGCACGCCCACGTTCAGGGGCACGGTCACGACGGCGGTACCCAGCGGGGTCAGGCCATTCACCGACAGCTCGTCGCCGGCAATGATGCTGCTCACGTTCAGGCCCGTCGAGTTGGGCAGCTTGTAGGCATCGAAGCGCGAATCGAAGGCGGCCGTAGCCCCCTGCTCGAAGTACACGGTGGTTTCGTCACGGAGCGGGCTGCTGCCTTGCAGGCGCAGCTTCACCTGCGGCCGGGTGTCGGCGGCCGTTTTGTTGAAGCTGGGCTGGGCGGCGAAGCTGGTTACGCGCACGGCGTTGTTCAGGCCGAAGCTGCCGGGCGTGCCAGCCGTGGTCACCCGGGTAAAGAAGCCCTGCATGGCCGACAGCAGCGGGGTGCCGAAGCCGTTGACGTAGCTGCGGTACTGTCCCACATACTGGCCGGTGCTTTGGTACACGTAAATGGCATCGTCCATGTTGGTGCGCGTCACGCCGGCAGTCTGGCTGAAGTCAATCGGCGACGGATACGGGTTGCCGAGCAGCTGCCAGCCGCTCTGGGCCAGGGCCCCGCGGGTGAGGTTGCTGCGGCTCAGCGGGCCGTTGTTGAGCGTGCCGGTGAGGTCCACCACGTTGCTGGCGTCGAGGTTCACAGTGTAGCCGCCTACTACCGTCATGGCATCGGAAGGCTGCGGCACCAAGTAGCCCTGGTCGAATGCGGCTACGCTGTTGGCGGCCATCGTCACGCGGGTTTCGTCGTAGCCAAACACGTTCGGGAAGGGCGTCACGCTGTTGGGAACCGGGGCCGTGTTGTAGGCCGTGTTGAAAACCGGCGTAAAGCCCGGCGTGCCGGCAGCCAGGTCGCTGAGCGGGGTGTTGCTCACCGGCGAGCTGTAGTGGCGGTAGCCCGGGCCGCTGTTCAGGGCCGGGTCGATGGCGCGCTGCATGGTGGCGGGGCCCGTCACCGAGCCGTTGGCATTCACCACCAGGGCGGTGCCGGCGGTGGGCGTCGAGAGCAGGGTCAGCATCTGGCTGCTGCTGGTGGTCAGGTTGCCGTTGGTCAGGGCCAGGGTCTGCACCACGCGCACGCCGCCGTTGTTCAGGGTGAGGCCGGCGAGGTTATCCACCGCCAGGCTGCGTACCTGGCTGGGCAGGCCCGCGCCGCTGGTCTGGGCTTCGCCGGCGTTGTACACGTAGCTGGCATCGGGAGCAAAGCTGCGTGAGCCGGTTAGCTGAATAGCGCCCGTGCCGCCGCTGGCCGCAATGCCGTCGGGGTTGCAGATGCGCAGGGTGCCGCCCGCCGCCAGCACGAAACTACCCGGCCCGGTAATGGGCAGGCAGCTGGTGGCCAGCACGCCCTGGGTGCTCAGGGTGCCGCCGTCCTGCACGGTCAGCGTGCCGTTCACCTGAATGGGGCCGTTGAACGAAGCCACCCCGCCGCTGGCGATGGTGATGTTGTTGTATGTACCCGCGTCCACGCCGGTCACGGTGCTCACCGTCAGGTCGGGAAAGACGAGGGGACCGTTGCTGGGGCCGCTGGCATCGCTGGTGCCGCTCCAGGGCGTTTGCACGAAGGGGAAGGAGGGCAGAAAGGCAATGTCGTTGGCTTCTACCCCAGTGGTGAAGTTTAGCTCCCCACTCAGGCGCGGGGTCAGCGGCGAAGCGGTGGCAGTCGTGTAGTCATCGAACCACAAACCCGTGGCGGCCAGCACGAGGCCACCCACGGCTTTCAACTCAATTTTCACGACGTCGTCTTCCAAACGGCGGCCGTTGGGGAAGCCGTCCATGTTGGGGATAAACTGCACGGCCGTCGAGCCGTTGTAGGCCGGGTCGGTCAGGCCCAGCACGGCGGCGGCCAGCAGGCCCTCGTTGCTGAACTTGGGGTCGTTGCGCGGCGTGGCGGGCACGGCCATGTTCAGCCGCA
>JALYUI010000124.1 GCA_030853845.1 Bacteroidota bacterium
GCTGCAAAGCTCGCTGCAACAGATGCAGCAGGAAGCTCAGGCCGGCAAAGGCCAGCCCAAAGACGGCCAGGGCAAGCCCGGCAAGAAAAAAGGCAAGGGGAAAGGGCAGGGCCAAGGCAGCAAGCCCGGCCCCGGCAACATGGGCAAAATGCAGCAGCAGCTCAACGAGCAGATTCAGCAGTTGTCGAAGTCGGGCAAGTCGGGCCGCGAAATGTCGCAAGAGTTGGCCAAGCTGGCCGGCCAGCAGCAGATGCTGCGCCAAGCCATGCAGCAGCTCGACAAATTGCAGCAGGGCGGCAAGCCCGGCGGCTCGCAGGGCCAGGGCGGAGCCCAACCCGGCCCGGGCCAAAGCAAGGAGGGCAAAGACGGCAAGGAAGGTGGCCAGAATGGCAAAGATGGCAAAGGCGACCAGGGCGCGGGCGGCACCGGTGACATCAAAAAAATGATGGAACAGACCGAAACCGACCTCGTAAACAAGCGCCTGACGGAGGAAACCTTAATGCGCCAGCAGCAAATCCTGACGCGGATGCTGGAGGTGGAAAAGTCGGCCCGCGAACGCGACCAGGACACCAAGCGCGAGGCTCAGGCGGCCCAGGCCAAGCCCCCGGGTTTCCCGCCGGCGTTCGACAAATACAAAGTCAGCAAGGAACGCCAGACCGAATTGCTACGTAGTACACCCCCGAACCTGACGCCGTACTACCAGCGCGAAGTGGGCGAGTATTTCCAGAAAATCAAATAATCCGAACGGCTTCCCATCCAAGTGAGCGGCCGTTTCGTTAACCAATTAGTGTACTGTTAGAACCAAGGCCGATGGGGTAACAGAAATAGTTGTGGCGCTTTGCCGCTAAAAGACTATTTTTGCCGCCCCAAACTGTTGCCGCTATTTCCATCAAATCGCCTTATGAAGCAGGTAAAAATTCAGATTCCGTCGCTTGTTGAGAACATCCGCGTCGTTGAAAGCTTCATCGATAATTCCAAGGATACCTTTCAGATTGAGGACGATATCTACGGCAACATCATGGTGGCCGTGACCGAAGCGGTGAACAACGCCATTCGCCACGGTAATAAGTTTGACAAAGACAAGAACGTGTACCTGTCGCTTTACGTGGAGCCGCAACGCCTCAAGTTCGAGATTGAGGACGAGGGTACGGGCTTCAACTACGATAACCTGGACGACCCTACCGCGCCCGAAAACCTGGAGAACCCGGGTGGCCGTGGCATCTTCCTCATTCGCCACCTGGCCGATGAAGTGGAGTTCAGCAAGGAGGGCCGCTGCCTGCTGCTCACCTTCCAGCTAGCTCCCGCACCCGCCGACGAAGCCACCGCCACTGACCACCTCGCTGCCTAAAGCCGCCTGATTCCGCATGAACAGCACCCCGCCGATGGGCCCGCCCCACCACGAAAACTTTCCGCCCGGCGAGCTGCACCACGAGGCCCCCGGCATCGAGTTCATGGTAGAAGATGCGCCTGATTTCGAGCTTTCCGACGCCGAAAGCCTGGTCGGCTGGATTGAGCGCGTGGCCCAGGTGCACGAGCACCGGATTGTGCAGCTGACGTACATCTTCTGCTCCGATGAGTACCTGCACCGCCTCAACGTGGAGTACCTCAACCACGACACGCTCACCGACATCATTACCTTCGACAACTCCGACATCGCGGATGTGCTGGAAGGCGACATTTTCATCAGCGTGGAGCGCGTGCGCGACAACGCCCAGGATTTGGGCATCGTGTTCCGCGACGAGCTGCACCGCGTCATGATTCACGGCGTGCTGCACCTGCTCGGCTACCACGACAAGGACCTGCTGAGCCAGACGGCCATGCGCGCCAAGGAAGACTACTGCCTGGCGCTACGCGAATTCTAAGGTTTTCTGCTCCATAAATAAAGGGGATCATGCCGAGCATGCCGAAGCATCTCTACCGCATAAGTAATTATTTACTAATGCGGTACAAATACTTCAGCAAGTTCCGCATGACGTTCTTTTATCTGTTGCCCGTCCCGCCATATGGCCGCCTCCACTTCTGCCGAGTTCCCCATCATTCGGGGCGATGCGCTGGATTTTTACCTCGCGCAGGGCTACTACCGCATGCAGCAGGACCTGTTCACCTGCCAGTTCGTGCCTTTCGCGGGACGCCTCTACACCGCGCACTGGCTGCGCCTGGCCCTGCCGCAAGTGCAATGGGGGCCGGAGCAGCGCCGGCTGCTGCGCCGCAATGCCCGCTTAGAAGCCCGCGTACGCCCTTTCCAACTCACTGCCGAGTACGAGGAGTTATACGCCCGGTACCGGGCCGCCATCACCTTCGATGCTGCGCCCACCATCGAGGCCGTGCTGCTGGGCGGGGCCGCCCACAACGTGTTCAACACCCAGGTAATCGAGCTGCGCGACGCGGGCCGGCTAGTTGCCGTGGGCGTGTTCGACCTGGGCGAGCGCACGCTGGCCGGCATCCTCAACTTCTACGACCCCACTTACCACCGCCACAGCCTCGGCAAGTACCTGCTGCTGCTGAAAACCGACTACGCCCGCCGCCTGCACCTCGACTACTACTACCCCGGCTACCTGGTGCACGACTACCCTAAGTTCGACTACAAGCTCTTTGCCTGCGCCGCCGCCACCGAGGTATTCGATAGCATCAGCGGGCAGTGGCGGCCGTTTGCGCGGGCGGCCGTGCAGGTCAATTCGGCCGAGCTGTTTGCCGAGTGGCTGCCCGATGATTTGAAGGGAATAAGCGAGTAGGGTGCGGGGCTTGCCCCCGCCCGTCGTTGCACCCTTCAACTATAAGC
>JALYUI010000132.1 GCA_030853845.1 Bacteroidota bacterium
GCCTTGTATTGCTGGATGAGGGGCGGTAGAGAGGTTGGCATACGTATTGAAAAAGGAGAAGTAATTGAGCCGCAAATGCAGGTGCTCCTACAAAGTAACAAGCCTTGGTCCTTTAGCCATTAGGCATCAGTCTGCGTTCTGACCGACAGGCTTTAACCGGGAAAAAAATGCCCTGTTTCGACCGCTTAATAGTAGTTGGAGCAGAAACAAGCGATGGTATCGTCACTAATCTGCGGTCCGATGCTGAGGTAAAGGCAATTGCTCTGGTGCCGAACAATGCCTACTCAACAGGTTTGAATAGCGTCTGAATCTTGCATGCAAATCGCAGAATGATGTGCAACTATGGTACTGGCCACTTCGTTTTAAATAGAGTACAGGATAACTGCTGGTATCGCAGACCTTGGCATTTTTAACCTTTTCATAACTAATCCCTTATCCATCATGGAAACAGCCATAAAAAACCCGACCTCAATGACCAAGCAGACCTTTCCCGTGGAGGGCATGACCTGTGGCGGTTGCGTCAATGGCGTGCAGCGCGCCCTGAGCCGCGTTGCGGGCGTCAGCGCCGCTACGGTTGACCTGCGGACGGCTTCCGCCACCGTCGAGTACGACCCGGCCATCGCCAATTTCAAAACATTGCAAAGCGCCGTCGACGATGCGGGCTACGCCCTGAAAGAGTCTGGCAGTACGCCGGCTGTTTCGGCTAAAAAATCCGGCGGCGGGTGCTGCGGGGGCTAAGGCTAGCCCTGATAAGCGCCTAGTTGGGCAAACTGACCAGCAGGACTACTATGCATTTGCATGGCTGCCCTGCTGGTCTTTGCTTTTGGGTTGTCGTTGGACAAACTGGGTAAGTGGATAGCTAAAATGAAGCGGCCATCCACCTATCCATTATTAAAAGTGTGGGGCAGCTGAGGCCAAACACTTACTGGCTATCTGGAGAGTCGAAATCGTAGATGCAGGGGCCGGTGTACAGGTGGCTAGTATCAGGCCTGAAGCCGTTGTAGCACAGTGTTCGCCAGACTGAGCCGAAAAAAATATTGTCATCTTCCCCCACGTAGCCACTATGCAACCCAAATTCAACGCGGCTACGCCGCAACGTCCCGCTGGCGACCGACTTCTCGATGCCCCGTGCCTAGTGGCTGATATCACCTCGCTAACGGAGCAGCTTTACCAAGAAAGCACTTGGGAAGACGGTGACCGAAACGCCATCACGGTGTTCAAAACGGCCGGGTTGACCATGGTGCTGGTTATTCTGCGCGTGGGCGCTACCCTGAACTTGCACGTGTGGGAAGGAGTGCTCAGCCTCCAGCTGGTCAAAGGCCAGCTGCAACTAGTGGCAGACTCAGCAGAGCAGCTGCCGGCCATGAGTCAAGGCCAGTTGCTGACCCTGCATGCCGGCGTACCGTACCGGGCGCTCGTACTGACGGAAGCCACGTTACTTCTGACCCTGATAGGCCAGACGCGCCCCCCCGAGGCGGGCGGGCCACCCGATTTTCTCCGGCTGGCAGAGGATTTAAACGACATCAGCAACTTACCAGGATAAACATCGTGGCTTATTGGGTAAAGACGGTTAATCCCACGCGATGACTAATAGTTGGCGCGTTGTGACTGTGACTGTGAGTGCCACTGCCAAGGCATAGCATCCTGTATAATACCGCATGAGCTGCCAGGGGGCTATCGCCAAGTGAAAGCCCGCGCGAAACAGTGGCGACATCGTGCGACGACTGACAGGATTTAATCCATCTGTGCGCGTGGGAGGCGAACGACTCCCACGCGCAAGAGTCAGGTTTGCAAAGGCCGCTGCTTACGGGGTTATCGTATAAAAAGTATCCATGCCGGCCGCCGCGTGGTTGCTCACGTGGCAGTGATAAGCCCACTGGCCCACGTCGTCGGGCACCATGTCGGCCACGACGGCCACGGCGGGCAGTATCTCAATCACGTCGGTCGTGCGCTGGCTCATGATGCTCACGTTGCCGTGCCAGTGGGCGGTATGCACGCCCTGCACGTCGCCGAAGCCCATCACGTACCACCGCACCCGCTGGCCCTTTTTCATGGTGAGGCCGGCATTGTGGCTGGCCATGATGTAGCCGTTGATGCTGTGCATCTTGTTGCTCATCATGAAGTCGTCGGTCATCGGCTTGGTAACCCCCGGCAGGTAAGTGGCGAGGTTGGCCGGCAGGTAAGGGCTGATGTTCTCGTCGAAAATGTTGTAGAGCGTTACGATTTCGCGGTCCACGTCGTTGGGCGTGGCATCGGCATTGGCCTTGTCGCGCCGCGTCACGATAATGGCGCCCACCATCCCCGCGTTCAGGTCGGTTTGAGTGTTATTGACCCCCGAGTGATACACCCACACGGCTGAACTGCCTTCGCCTTCGCCCGGTCCCGAACGTTCGCGGGCAAAATAGCGATAGAGGTGGGTGCCGCCGGGCTGCACCACGCCGTTGGGGTCAGTTGAGGAATTCATGGAGCCTTCCGATTCCTTGCCGTACAGCAAGCCGTGCACGTGAATGCTGGTGACGATGGAAGTCTTATTTTTCAGCACGACGTGGACCGAGTCGCCCACCACGGCCCGGATAACCGGCCCGAGAATGCCCAGATGGGCCCATTCCGGCTGAATAGTCTTGGGCGTGGTAAAGCTGGCATCGGTGTATTCCACGAAGCGGGCCTTTTTGTATTGCCGGCCAATGCGCGGGGTCGGCCCGTTGGGGATATTAACGGCGAACACCGAGTCCATCTTGTTA
>JALYUI010000133.1 GCA_030853845.1 Bacteroidota bacterium
ACGCGGATGCGTACGGCGCGACTGGGCTTCATCCGCACGCTGATTTCGGGGTACAGCACCAGCTTATTGACCGTAATCTGGCTGCCTTTTTCCAGCGCGATGGTGCCGCGGCCCAGCGTGGCCACGAAATCGAGCGCGCCGTTCTGCACCTCAATCTCGTTGGCGGCCAGCTTGGGGTGGTACAGGCTGAAGCCCTGCGCCGCCAGCGAGCCGCGCACCGTGAGGCGGCCGCCGGTGTCGTCGTCGTCGAAGCTCTTCCCGTCGAGCCGCACCTGCACCGTGTCGAAGCTCACCAGCGCCCCGAAGCGGCGCGGCACGTAGGGCAGCTGCACCGAGCCGCCCACCCCAAACACCCGCGCCGTGAGGGCGTAGTCGCTTGGCTCGATGTGCCCGCTGATGCCGAGCTCATTGGCCACCGAGTCGATGGTGGCCGTGAGGCGACCGGAAATGTCGCCGTCCTGAATGCTGAGCTCGGGCAGCAGCAGCAGCGCCGTGTGCCGGGGACTGACGTAGCTGACGTAGAAGTTCTTGAAGTCGGCCTCGCCGGGCACGTTGTCGAAGCCCGTTTCGAGGGCCTGGTTCAGCAGCAGGCCGTAGTTGGTGCCCTTGGTGGTATCGCGCGGGGCGGTGCTGGCTTTTTTCTTGATGAGGAAGCTGTAATTGTCACCGGTGGCCGTTTTGCGGGCCGTGAGGCGGGCCGTGATGATTTGCAGGTCGCTGAACACCGGCCGGCCGGCAAACAGCGAGCGCACGCTCAGGCTGGCTTGCAGGCGGCGGGCCGTGAGGAGCGTATCGGTGGGCGAGGCGCGGGGCACCAGGCTCATGCCCAGAATCTCAACCGATTTAAATCCCACGAACCGGGCTGGTCCCAGCGTTAGTATCACCGGGTATTTCTTTTCAATTTTCTCCTTCACCAGCGCCAGGGCCGAGGTCAGAAGCTGCTGCCGCTTCCACTGGAAAACGGCCAGCGCCAGGAGCACCACCGCCACAAGGCCGGTCACGGTGCCGATGAGAAGACGTTTGGTCGAAGGGGATATGCGCACGGAAATCAAGCAGGTGGTAGGGCTTAGCCAACGCCAAAGGTAAGAAATGCACTGCCGGGTTCCATCCGGCTCACTGCCCGGTTTGTTCGCGGCCGATGTTACCATATAGTTAAAAAGCTGTGAAAGGGTTGTCCGCCTTCGGCGCGAACCGGCCATTTCGTGCCTTCCGGGCCGCCTGCCCAGCGGCCCGCTGGTACTTTTGTGCCCATGCCCAGCCCCCTGCTTGCCCTCTCGCCCCTCGACGGGCGCTACGCCCGCGCCACCGCGCCCCTGGCCTCCCGCTTCTCCGAAATGGCCCTGATACGCTACCGCGTCTTGGTCGAAGTCGAATACTTCATCGCCCTGGCCGAGCTGCCGCTGCCCCAGCTGCAAGCCGTGCCGGCCGACTCGTTTGCGGCCCTGCGCGGGCTCTACGAAAACTTCACCGAGGCCCAGGCCGAAGCCGTGAAAGCCCACGAGGCCGTCACCAACCACGACGTGAAAGCGGTGGAATACTGGCTACGCGACGAGTTCACCAAGCTGGGCCTGGCCGACTTCATCGAGTTTATCCACTTCGGCCTGACGTCGCAGGACGTGAACAACACCGCCATTCCGCTCAGCTTCCGCGATGCGCTGATGGGGGTGCTGCTGCCCGCCTACGCCCAGGTGCGCAACGCCCTGGCCGCCCGCGCCCAGGAGTGGCAAGCCATTCCCATGCTGGCCCGCACCCACGGGCAGCCAGCCTCGCCTACGCGGCTGGGCAAGGAAATTGAGGTGTTCGTGGCCCGGCTCGATGCGCAGGTGGCGTTGCTGGGCCAGGTGCCGTTCGGGGCCAAGTTCGGCGGGGCTACCGGCAACTTCAACGCCCACTTCGCCGCCTACCCCGGCACCGACTGGCACGCCTTCGCCGCTACGTTCGTGAACGAGCGCCTGGGCCTGCACCGCTCCTTCCCCACCACCCAGATTGAGCACTACGACCACTTGGCCGCGCATTGCGACGGCCTTAAGCGCCTGAACACGATATTGCTCGACCTGGCCCGCGACGTGTGGCAGTACATCTCGCTCGGCTACTTCAAGCAGACCATTAAGGCCGGCGAGGTGGGCTCGTCGGCCATGCCCCACAAGGTGAACCCCATCGACTTTGAGAATGCCGAGGGCAACCTGGGCCTGGCCAATGCCCTGCTCGAACACCTGGCCGCCAAGCTGCCCATCTCGCGCCTGCAGCGCAACCTCACCGACTCGACCGTGCTGCGCAACCTGGGCGTGCCGCTCGGCCACATCCTCATTGCGCTCGGGGCCTTGCAGCGCGGCCTGGGCAAGCTGGCGCTAGACGAAGCCGCCCTGCAACGCGACCTCGAAGCCAACTGGGCCGTGGTAGCGGAGGGCCTGCAAACCATCCTGCGCCGCGAAGCCTACCCGGACCCTTACAACGCCCTCAAAGCCCTCACCCGCACCGGCGAGGCCATTTCAGCCGCCAGCATCGGGGCGTTTATCGACGGGTTGGACGTGAGCGAGTCGGTGAAGGCGGAGCTGCGCGGGATTACGCCGTGGGGGTACGTGGGGCGGTAGCCCGCGTCATCCAATTCTTAGACTACTTCGATGAAACTCTTTGCTTTTTTGCGCCTTATTGGGCTTGGGATTTGGGTGGCGGTGCTGCCGCATAGTAGTGCTGCCCAATCGTGGCAATGGGCCGTGACACCTACCAACAACACGACCAGCTTTGCCGAAGTCAACGCCATAGCTCCCGATAAAGACGGCACAACCGTGGTAGCGGGTGCATTCTCCGGCAACATTACGCTGGGCCGCTTCACGCTGACCAGTGCCAGCCAGCTGGATGTTTTTGTGGGCCGGCTTGATGCGGCAGGCAACTGGCTGCAAGCCACGCGCGCCGGAAATGGCAGTGACTGCAGGGCGACAGCCGTGGTCATTGATGCGAATGGAACCATCATCGTGGGCGGCTTATTTACCGGGGTGACCATGACATTCGGGGCGTTCACGCTGGCCAATGCCTATACCTATCCAATTGGCAGTACCTCCGACGTATTTGTTGCCCCCATGAATCGGGCGGGCGTTTGGACGCAGGCCGTTCGCGCGGGCGGCGTCGGCCACGATTTGGTGACGGCCCTGAAGCTCGACGGACAGGGCAACGTGGTGGTAGGCGGTGTTTTTGGCAGCCCCCTGGCGGGCTTCGGGTCTATTCAGCTCACCAATGCCAATACCACGAGTAGTTCTGGCGTCGACGACATTTTTGTGGCCCGCCTCAGCAGCACCGGGGCGTGGCTGCAAGCCGTCGGTGCCGGAGGTAGCAACCATGAAAACCTGACAAGCCTGGCCGTGGACAGTGATGGCAGCATCGTGGTGGCTGGCTACTATGCCAGCCCGGTTGCCAATTTCGGGGCTTTTGCATTGCCGCTCGTCGGCCGGGATTCCGATGCCTTTGTGGCTCGCCTGAATACCAATGGCATCTGGACGGCCGCGACCCGTTTGGGCGGGATTTATTTCGACGGCATCAGCGGACTGGCCTTAACCAGCAGCGGAACTGCGGTGGTATCGGGCGCTTTTTATAGCCCCACCCTCACCGTCGGCAATCAGGTACTGACGAATAACGACAACACGGGCCACTCCACCGATGTGTTCGTGGCTTACCTCGACCGGTCTGGCACCTGGACCCACGCAGCGAGCGGCGGCGGCAGTGGCTCTGATTCTGCCACCCGCATAACCATCGGGGCCGATGGGTCGGTGCTGGTGGGCGGCTATTTTTCGGGCAGTGCCCGCTTCGGCCCCAGCACCCTCCAGAGCGCCGGGGGCGACGACATCTTCATTGCCCGCCTTTCGCCCACCGCCACCTGGAGTCATTTGCAACAAGCCGGTGGCTCCGGCTTCGACGTGCTGCTGGATATCTATGCCAGCGACAGTACCAACCTGACCATTGCGGGCCGCGTGGGCACGCCCTCCGCACAGTTCCCCCCCTACACGTTGGCCAATAACAACCCCAGGTATGAAAATGCCTACGTGGCCCACCAAGGCAACGGGCTTACTAGCGGGCCACTGCTGCCAATGCCGGCAATGACCATCCCCAATATCATCACCCCCAACGACGACGGGCAAAATGACCTGTTCCAGTTCGACCACGCTCCCCCCGTGGCCTTGAGTCTGCGGGTATTTAACAGGTGGGGGAAGCAGGTGTATGCCAGTGCGGACTACCAGCAGGACTGGGATGCCAGGGACCTGCCCGCCGGGCCTTACTATTATTATCTGGAACGGGCTGATGGCGCAGTTCCCAGCAAAGGCTGGTTGGAAGTGGTACGCTAAGGGCCGGACCTGCCGTTTGGCACAGTAAGCCCGCCGTGCGGCTGCGTGTTGGCTCAGTCTTGGGTGAGTGGAGGGGCCTCTTCCCCCAACAGCTCCCCAATCTGCGCCGCCTCAAAGGCCAGCACCCGCAGCCGCAGTTCCAGCAGGGCCAGCGCGGCCTCGTCGTCGCGCAGCTGGTCGGGGGCATCGGCGGCCCAATAGCCCAGCACCCGGCGCTGGCGCTCATCGGCCGGAGGCGGAGCTAACGAAGCCAGCAGGGCCGGCAGGGTCTGGAGCCGCAGGCGCACCTGACGCAGCCGAACCAGCAGCTTCTCCTGCTGCCGTTCCAGCCGGAACAGCTCGTAGCGCACCTCCCGCTGGCGCGCCGCCAGCAAGGGCAGCGCGGCCGCCGAGCCCGCCGCCGTGGGTTCGGCCGAGGGCTGCGGGGCCGGCCCGTCGGGCGCGGGAATGCCTTGGATGAGGGGTATCTGGCGCAGCAGGCTGCTTGCGGGCAGGCTGGCCCGCCCTGTCTCATCCATAGCCAGAGCCGAGCGCGACACTTCGAGGTAGTGCGCTAGCCACTCCTGCGTGAGGCCATAATATGCCCGCAGCAGCTGGCCAGCCGATTGGTGGGCCTTGGGACCCGTTTGGTGGGAGAAGCGAATGAGCATGGGCGGTGTAGAAAGGAAGTAGCGGAGAGGCACAGAGCCCCGCAATCTGTAGGACCCTGTGCAAGCTACACAACCCTGCCTTACATTGACAAGATAATATTGACAAAAAATATTGTCAATATTATCTTGTCAATGTAAGGCAGGCCGGCATCCGCCCGATGCCAGCCGGGCACGCTGCTGTCTGCTATTTTTACCCCTTCATCCGCTCCCCACTCCGTGCCCGACCTCGCCGATACCCTTGTTCACCCCGACTGCCGCTACTTTCGCGGCGACCTGCCCTGCCGCCCCAACAAAACCCACGGCTACATCTGCGACGGCTGCCCGGTGTACTCGCCCGTCAGCAGCCGCATTCTCATCATCAAGCTCGGGGCCATTGGCGACGTGATTCGGACCACGCCCCTGCTGCGGCGACTGCGCCAGGAGCGGCCGGGCTGCGCCATTACCTGGCTCACGCTCACGCCCGCCATTCTGCCCCAGACGAAGATTGAGGAGATTCTGAAATTCGACTTTGCCAGCGCCCTGCAACTGCAGGCCCGCGAGTTCGACGTGGTCATCAACCTCGATAAGGAAAAGGAGGCCTGCGCCCTGCTGAACACGATTTCAGCTAAGGAGAAATTCGGCTACGCCCTGCGCCCGCACGACGGCGTGGCCTGGCCCGTGAACGCGCTGGCCGAGCACAAGTATCTCACCGGCATCTTCGACCAAATCAGCCAGGCCAACACCAAGCCCTACGTGCAGGAAATATTCGAGCTCTGCGGCTTCGATTTTCGGGGCGAGGAATACGTGTTCGACAACCACGACGACAAGGGCTACGACTGGGCCGCCCTGCCCGCCGCCGACGGCCGCCGCATCGGCCTCAACACCGGCTGCGGCGACCGCTGGACCACCCGCCTCTGGAGCACCGCCAAGTGGACGGAGCTGATTGCCGGCCTGCAAGCCGCCGGCTACACCCCCGTGCTACTGGGCGGCGAGGCCGAAGACGCCCGCAACCGCGAGCTGCACGCCGCCACCGGCGCGGCCTACCTCGGCACCTTCCCCCTCCCCCAGTTTATCAACCTGATGAACCAGCTGGACGGCATCGTGACGCAGGTCACGATGGGCATGCACATCAGCATCGCCCTACGCAAGCCCACCATTCTGATGAATAACATCTTCAACCCCCACGAATTCGACCTCTACGGCCGGGGCCAAATCGTGCAGCCCAACAAGGACTGCGTGTGCTTCTACCGGGGCAGCTGCCAGCTGGGTACCAGCTGCATGGAGGATTTACCGGCCGCGAAGGTGTTGCAGGCCGTGCGCGAAAGCGTCCCGGTATAGCAACCCGTTCGCCGCATTTATTTCGCTTTCGATTTTTTCAGCTTTGCCAGATATTCCGCCGGCGAGGTGGCCCCGATAATTTCTGCCAGGGCCGCTACCGGCAGCTCCTCGGCCCGGTTGAAGTTGACGCAGCCCTTGCCCATTTTCAGCGTGGGGGCGGCGGCAGCCATGAGCTCCTGCATGGCCGGTATCAGGTACATGGGTACCAGGTGTAGGCTCGCGTAGTTTTTCTGATTAGTAAGGCCCACGTACATCAGTGCGCCCGCCCGAAACTCCAGGTACTTCGGCCCGATGTGCTCGATGTAGCCGGCCGGCATAGCCGCCCGCACCTGCTGCCACACCTGCCGCATAGAATCCTGCCGCTCGGCGGGCTGCGCGGCGATGAATTGGTCGAAGGTGACTGCCGTAGTTGACTGCTGAGCCATAAAGCACGCTGATTATTTGGCTGGCAAGTTACCTTGGTCAGTTGAAATTTCCGCGTCTGGTTTCAACGGGTCAACAAGCCCGGCCACCTCCTTGAGCGCCGCCACCATCACCGGCCACGAGAACTGCACTTTCTGCGCGCGCACCCCCGCCGCGAAGCTTTCTTCCCGCTGCTGCTCGTAGAAATCCACCACCGCGTCGGCAATGGCGGCCGGCGTGGGCGGCACCACATAGCCCACCACGCCGGCCGGAATCAGCTCGGCCAGGCCGCCCACGTCGGTCACCAGCATGGGCCGCTCGAAGTGGTAGGCAATCTGCGATACGCCGCTTTGGGTCGCATTTTTGTAGGGCTGCAGAATTAAATCGGCCGCGCAGAAATAGTCGACCACCCGTTCATTGGGAATAAAATCCGTGGCCCGCACAATCCGGCCTTCCAACTGGTGCTGCCGAATCAGGGCCTCGTAGGGCGCGGCATCCTCGTAGAATTCGCCCGCGATAATCAACTTCACCGGCAGCGCCGCCACCCGCGCATCGGCCCAGGCTTCAAGCAGAATATCCAGCCCCTTGTAGGCCCGGATGAACCCAAAAAACAGCACGTAGCGAAATTTCGCCGGCAGCCCCAGCGCCGCCAGAGCCGCCGCTTTGGGCTTTATCGGCCCAAAATTATCGTACAGCGGGTGCGGTCGGTACAGCGCCGGCTTACTGCCAAAGCCCAGCCCGCGCAGGTCGTCGAGCACGCTACGGCTCATGGTCACGAAGCCGTCGCAGGCGCTCAGGAAATAGCGCGTGAGCGGGCCATCCCCCGGCCGCTTCTCGTGCGGAATCACGTTATCGGTAATGGCCACCACGCGGGTGTGCCCGTTGCCGCGCACCAGCCGCGCCACGGTGCCCAGCGCCGGCCCCATAAACGGCAGCCAGAACCGGAAAATCACCAAGTCGGGCCGCTCCTGCCGCAGCTTCCGCCCCACCCGCAGCCACGAAAGCGGGTTCACCGAATTCAGGCTGACCTCAATGTCGAGGTCGGCTGGGCCGGCCTCAGTGCTGAACTGCGTCTGGCCCGGAAACAGGAAGTCCGGGTATTGCAGCGAGAACGTGACGATGCGCACCGTGTCGCCGGCCTCGCGGAAGGCGCGGGCCAGCCGCTCGTTGTAGGTAGCCAGCCCGCCCCGCAACGGGTAGGCCGGCCCGATAATAACGACGCGCATTTTCGGAGATGATTAGTAAGAACGTCCTGCTGAGCTAGTCGAAGCATCTCTACCGCCCAAGTAAATAATTACTACTGCGATAGCGATGCTTCGACAAGCTCAGCATGACCGGCTGGCAATAATTCAACTTTAATGCAGCCGTTCCCTGATTAAATAATCGTCGCGCTTCGGCCCGTTCAACTGAATCATTTCGCCCAGGAACCCCGCCACAAACAGCAGAACACCCACAATGACGGCCGTCAGGGCCAGGAAAAACAAGGGTTGCTCTGTCACCTGCCGCGCCTTCAGGTTGTGCAGCGACAGCCACACTTTCTCGCCCGTCAGCCACAGCGTAATCAGCAGGCCTAATAAAAACGACAGCGT
This sequence comes from Bacteroidota bacterium, assembly GCA_030853845.1. Taxonomy (GTDB): domain Bacteria; phylum Bacteroidota; class Bacteroidia; order Cytophagales; family Hymenobacteraceae; genus Hymenobacter. The sequence goes on from JALYUI010000133.1 coordinate 8,293, forward strand.
GCCCAGCGTGCCAAAGAAATGCATCGGTGCGCGCCGGAACCGGCCCACGAACGTGATGCTCAGCAAATCCAGAAACCCGAAAATGAAGCGCTCCAGCCCGAATTTGGTTACGCCGTACTTACGCTCCTGGTGCTGCACCACCTTCTCGCCGATTTTGCGAAACCCGTTCCATTTCGCAATCACTGGAATGTAGCGGTGCATCTCGCCGTATACCTCGATGCTTTTCACCACGCGCGAATCGTAGGATTTCAGCCCGCAGTTGAAATCGTGCAGCTGAATGCCCGACATCCAGCGCGTGGCCCCGTTGAAGAGCTTGGTCGGAATGGTTTTCGACAGCGGGTCGTAGCGCTTCTGCTTCCAGCCGCTCACCATGTCGTACCGGTCCTCCACAATCATGCGGTAGAGTTCGGGCAGCTCCTCGGGCGAGTCCTGCAGGTCGGCATCCATGGTGCACACCACCCGCCCGCGCGCGGCTTCGAAGCCCACGTTCAGCGCCGCCGACTTGCCGTAGTTGCGATTGAAGCGGATGCCACGCAAGGTGGCATCGGTGGCCGCCAGTTCCTCAATCACGTCCCACGAGTCGTCGGTCGAGCCGTCGTCAATCAGCAGAACTTCGTAGCTGAGCCCGCGCGCCTCCAGCACCCGCGCAATCCAGCGCGTGAGTTCGGGCAACGACTCAGCCTCATTCAGCAAGGGAATCACGATGGAAATTTCCACCGGAAAAGAAGCAGCGGGCTTATTCAAATTCGGGTTGGGCATTCTTGATAAAAGCCGAAATCACCAACGACAGCAGCATGCCAATCAGAATAGAGCCCAGTAGGGCAAAAACCAGCATGAATGGCCCGTGCATGAATTTACCCGACATAGCAATGGCCTGGTCAATCTGCTCATCGGTCATGCCTCCACGGGCTTCCATATCAGTCCGCATCTTCTCCGTAATGCGGGCCATCATTTCAGGGTCGACAAACGTCATGTACACGTAGGCAAAAATGCCCGACATTAACCCCACTACCGCCGACAATACGGTACCGATGCCCACGCCCTGTCCAAAGCTCATAAAGCCCTGGTTTTGCTGCTTGAAGGCATTCATCGCCAATACGATGCCGCCAATCAGAATTGCAAACGAGATGTATCGCGTCGGGCTGCTTTCCTGGTGCATAATGTTCAGGCCAAACGAAAACAGGATACTAACCAGTCCGGTCAGCATCCCATAGCGCAGGCCAATTGAAGTCGTAGTAGCGGGAGTAGTGGTGGTTTCCATTGCAGTTGAGATTAAGTGTTGCCGTGAATGTGTTCCGAAAGGTAATCGGAATTATTCGCGCAGAAAGATGCCCGCCGGCACGGCCAGCACCAATCCCAGTATCAGCACCTGCATAAAATTGCTCGTGGCCATGTCGCCTATCGTTAGCTGCTGCACCTCCCGAATCTGCTGCTCCCGCATGGCGGGCGATACCTTCACCTGCGGGTTTTCGCGCTGTTGGGCCTGCACAATCTCCAGCACTTCGGCCCGGTGCCGCGCCACGCCGGCCTCGCCCGCCCCGTAAGCCAGGCCCACCACGCCCAACGCCGACAGTAGTGCTGCCAGTAGCACCGTGAGCGTACCCACGCCCAGCGAATTGCCCAGGCCGGGCTTGTGCGGCTTGACTTCCTGGCGTAGCAGCCACTCGCCGGCCAGGGCCGCCAGCGGCACCAGCAGCTGCGCCAGAATCTGCTTCGGTCCGAAGCCGTTATTGCCGCTCAGCTGCAAACCCACCATCCACAGTATGCACGCCAGGCCGGCTCCCAGTCCAAAGCGTAGTGCCAGCCGCCGCACGGCACCTGCCGGCACTTTCACCTCCCGCGAATCCGATTCCCTGAGCGCCTGCGTCATAAATTGATTAGCCTATGAAAGCCGCAAGATACTGCCGCCGGTCCATTGCCCTCGGTGCCTGGAACCAATAATCACTAGGCCGCTACCGCTGCATGAGGTGCGCCGGCCGGCCGCCGGCCAAAACGCACCAGCAGCACTTCGGCCAGCAGCGCCAATAATGTTAGTAGCAGGAAGTAGCGCCACAACGGCGTACCCGTTTGCTCAGCTTGTAGCTGGGCCAAGCCCGCTCCAATATCATTGCCTTCAATCACCCGCACATTGGAGCGGTTCGGCCCAATCATTTTTCGCAGTTCGGTCGCCGAATACGCGGCCAGCTCCGATTCCCGCTTATCCTGGTTGAAGGCTAGCGTCGTGACTCCCCGGCCACGCCGCTGTACCTCATAAAACCCGGGCGAGTTTATTCCCTGCGGCACTGAAAGCCGCAATTCCTGCCCCACTACCCGCTGTTCCGGAATCAGCGATACGCTGTCCTTCACCAGCCGAAAGGCCGTCTCATCAGCCCGCTCACCCGCGCTTGCAGCCCCGACAGGCAGTTGCAGGCTGATTGTGCGCTGCGTCAGGCGGTACGCCGGTTGCTGCTCATTATGGTAACTCAACATGGCCATTCGGTACATCACTGGCACAAAAAGCGCCTGCGCCGTAAAGTCCGAGTACCGCTTGTCGAAGGGGGCCGAAAACACGTACACGCGCCCGGCTCCGCTGGCAAATTCCGCCAGGTAACTTTCGCCGTCCCGCAACCGCAGGATGTCAGTACCCGTGCGCGACCACCGCAGCACCGGTGCCACATGTGGCATCACGACCGCCCGCGCCTGCGCCCCAAAAACGTTCCGGAAGAACGGCTCCTGCGCGCTCGGCATCGCCACATCACGCAATTCCGGGGCCGCCGTCACCTGCTCCCATTGGGCTGTTCCGATTCCTAATTGCCGGAATAGCTGCTCGTAAGCAGTTCGCGCCGCCGGTATTGGTGCCGGCACTACTACCACAGTTCCACCCCGCTTCAGTACTGCTTGTAAAGCATCTCGCAGCCCGGCATCAATCGTCGCCAACTCCTGAAGCAATACTATATTCGCCTGCCGCATGCTGCCATAATCAATGCTCTGTGGCCGAACAAAACGATAGTTAAACAG
>JALYUI010000175.1 GCA_030853845.1 Bacteroidota bacterium
GCAGCGCGGCAAGGCCCAGGAGGCTTTTTTGCAGGATGATATTCAGGTGATTGTGGCTACCATCGCATTTGGCATGGGCATCGACAAGAGCAACGTGCGCTGGGTGATGCACTATAACTTGCCCAAAAACATCGAAGGCTACTACCAGGAAATCGGCCGGGCCGGGCGTGACGGCGCGCCCAGCACCGCCATCCTGTTCTACAGCTTCGCCGATGTGATGCAGATGCGCGAGATGGTCACCAAGGACGTGCCCGCCCGCCAGGCCCAGCTCAACACCGCTAAGCTGGAGCGCATGCAGCAGTTTGCCGAGGCCGCCAGCTGCCGCCGCAAAATCCTGCTCAACTATTTCTCCGAAACCCTGCCGCACGACTGTGGCAACTGCGATATCTGCCGCAACCCGCCCACTACTTTCGACGGCACGCTCATTGCCCAAAAAGCGTTGTCGGCCGTGTTCCGCAGCCGCGAGAAAGTGGCGATAAATCTGCTGATTGACATCCTGCGCGGGATGCGCAACCAAGCCGTGCTGCAAGGCGGCTACGACCAGATTAAAACCTACGGCGTGGGCCGCGACCTGCCCTACCTCGACTGGTACAGCTACGTGCATCAGATGCTGAACGACGGCCTGTTCTACATCGCCTACGAGGAAGGCTACGCCCTGAAAATCACCGACCGCGGCCAGCAGGTGCTCAAGGGCGAGCTACCCCTGCCACTCAAGAAATTCCAGCCCACCGAGAAGGCCGAAAAGCCCACCCGCGCCGGCCGTAAGGCCGCCAATGCCGCCGCCAGCGCCGCTGTGGGTTCGGCCGAAGCCCAGCTGTTCGACAAGATGCGCGCCCTGCGCAAGCAGATTGCCGACGAGCAGGGCGTACCGCCCTACGTGGTTTTTTCCGATGCCACGTTGCAGGAAATGGCCGCCGAGCAGCCCACCAACCGCATTGCCATGCTGGCAGTATCGGGCGTGGGCATGAAGAAGTTTGAGACCTACGGCGAGTCATTCATCCAGCTCATTATCAGCCACGGCGGGGGGCAGCGCCCGCCCGCCGCTACCTCGGTACCTGCGTCCGACGACGACGATTTCGGCCCCGCCCCCCGCTCTGCCGGTGAGAAAGCCGCCGAGCGCGACCTCAACGACTCGGAGGAAGCCAGCTACCGCCTGCACCGCCAGGGCTTCAGCCCCGACGACATTGCCGCCGAGCGCAACCTCTCGGCCGGCACCGTGCGCACCCACCTGGAGCGCGCCTACGCTAAGGGCCGCGAGCTGCACCTGCACGAATTCCTCTCGGATACCGACCTGGCCAACATCCGCTCGGCCCGCGCCCAGCTCGGCGGCAGCCCGGCCCTGCGCGATTTGTTCGACCACCTGCGCGAGAAGTACGACTACTTCCAGCTCCGGCTGGCGGCGCAGCACGAGCGGCGGGGGTAGGGTTTGAACCCACTTGTGCGTTATCTTGAGTCTGCGCCACGCCGGCAGCTTTTATCTCACTTTGAAATTTACTGCCATGTCATTATTCAACCCGCGCATCACTGCCAGTCATGAAATCATGCTCGGCAAACCGGTCATTCGCGGTACGCGGCTGACGGTGGAACTGCTGTTGCGCAAACTCTCGGAAGGAGCGGCGACTCACGATTTGTTGAAAATGTACCCGCAGCTAGAAGCGGCTGATATTCATGCAGCTTTAGAATATGCCGCTGCCGTACTTGCGAAGGAAGAGATAATCGGTTTCGCCGCGTGATTCTGGCCGATGAAAACATTGACCACAGCATCATCGCCGCGTTGCGAGCGGCTGGCTACGCGATTGAATCCGTGTATGAGTCGCACCGCAGCTTGAGCGACGAGGCGATTATTCAGCTTTCCCGGAACCCGCCGCGCATTATTCTGACCGAGGACAAGGACTTCGGCGAATGGGTATTTGCCCACGACATCCGCGACATCAGCGTTATTCTGCTGCGCTATTCGTTTCGGGATACTGCCGCGCTGCTGGCAACGTTGCTGGAATTGCTGCGCACCCGCCTGCCCGATTTATACGGCGCATTTACTACTGTCGGCGTGAAGAAAATCCGAACTCGACCGCTTTAGCTAATGCTACAATTGCCTGCCCAGCGGCACTGGCCCCGCCGTCTGCTCCTCGCCCTCGCGGCCTTGTTCATCGCCGCTTTCGCGGGGCTGATGCTCACCAAAACGTTGCCCTACTACACCTTCGAGAAGGGCATCCATTTCCTCACCACCAAGAGCGACGACACCAACGACAACCCCGTGTTCCGGGCCGGGTTTTACATGCACATCACCACCAGTTTGCTGGTGTTGGTGGCCGGGCTGCTCCAGTTTCTGCCGTGGCTGGCGCGGCGCGGGCCACAGCTGCACCGGCGGCTGGGCAAGTTCTATATTATTGGCATATTGGCGCTGGCGGCTCCGTCGGGCCTCATTCTGGCGCGGTTTGCCAACGGTGGGCTGGCCGCGCAGGTCGGCTTCACGCTGCAATGCGTGGTGTGGTGGCTGTGCACCTGGCGCGCCTACCGCGCCGCCCGCCAGCGCACGTGGAGCCTGCACGTCGACTGGATGTTGCGCTCCTACGCCGTAACGCTGGCCGCCCTGGCCCTGCGCGGCGAAAGCTACCTGATGTACTACGTGTTCGAAACCAAGCCGATTGAGACGTATCTGACCGTGACGTGGCTCTCGTGGGTGGGCAACCTGGTGCTGGTCGAAATCCTGCTCGAAGCGGGGCTGGGGCGGTATTTTCTGCGCGAGTTTATGCCGGATTTGCGGGGTAAATTGGCGGTATGAAATCTCATATTTATTTGCCCGTACTAATGCTGGTACTATCAGCGTGTCAGCCTAATACTCCTGCTGCTAATGGCACTCAAAAGGTTCGAATTTCCGCTGATTCAGCCCAGAAAGCGCTCAAAAGCGAGGCGACAGTCTCGGCGCCACCCAGTTTATTCTTAGATGCTGATACGCTTTCGCAGCCCATGCGCGAATTGCTGGCTAACCACAATTTGGCTGAGCTCTGGCAGCACTACGATACAGTTGGTATTTACCCCGACCCTACTTTTAAAGGCTACTTTGGGCCAGACCGCTACCATTTTGAAATGGTTTTCACCCGCATGAAGCGCGACCCGCATAATCCATCTGTCTACCATGTAACCGGCAAAAATTGGTATCCTAAAAGTAAAAACGTTCGTCCCTTTACTGGCACGCTTGCCGTGCGCCAAATAGTTAACCTTGATTATCCTGGTTTCTTGAAAACGCAAGCTAGCCGTGGTTCAGATTCGCTTAATTATCTGGCGGGTAAAATGTACACTGCCCGGGCACAGGTTCAATTGAAAGAAGAGCGAGCAGAGAACAGTGGTTTGATTGAGGGCGAAGCAATTATCGACTTTTTCATTATTCCAGAACAAAAGCCAGGTTATGTGTTCGTTTTCCAGTTCGAAGGGTTTGATGACCGGTTGCCAACCCGTGGTGGCGAACTGATTGTGCGTGGTAACCGGCGTAATGTCTCAACCGGAGAAGTAAAAAGCTTTCTTGTATCACCCCGTCTGGCAGCCATTGCGCCCCATATATTCAAGGACTTTATGCTGGACGAGCGAATGGGCCAGATTAATCCCAAATACGCCAAGCTGGGCTGGAATGAGCTGTGGGAAAACGACGAGTGGTGGGCCGACTCGCCCAAGCCCACGCTACTCTGAGCAGCATTTGCTTTACGTTTCTTTGTGAGTCTTTCCAATCCAAAACCCATGAACAAATTATACCTTCTGGTCTTGCTCGTTGCTACCGCTGCCTGCCAGCACCAAGCGCCGCAAAATGCCACTGCCGCTACGGCCGAGCCTACTGCCGCACCGGACCCGAATGATTCTGACGCGGCAAAAGCAGCTCAGGTGGCTGCCGATACTACCCTCACCGCGCCCATGCGGGCACTGCTGCAACAGCATGATTTGGCTCCCCTCTGGGCCAGCCGCAGCGAAGGCCAGCCCGCAAAATCGGCCCTGGAGGGCTTCTATGGCACCAGTCCCTACCGCATTTCCTTTTACTTCAGTCAGGTGGTGCGCGATGTGCAGGAGCCCACGCTGTTCCACGTCACCGGCCTCAACCGCTACCACCGGGTGATAACCCCCTTCACGGGCACTATCCGGGTGCAGGCTGTGCAGCCCTTCGCCGACAGCATGCACGCCGACGTTGATTCGACGGCGCGCTGCTTCACTGCCACCGCGCGCTTCGTGCTGCGCGAAGACCCGCGCACCAAGGGGGCCGGCAACTATGCGGGAACAGCCCTGCTTGATTTCTATGTCGACGCGCAAGGCCGAATCGACCAGGCAATGATGCTGGACGGCACGCAGAACCCGACGCAGGGGTGCGGCCTGCTCTTCAGAGGCACACAAACCAGCAACCAGACGGGCCGCCGCCAGCCGGTGGCCTTCGCCGGTTTCTACGGAGCCGTGGTGCCCGATGCGCTGCTGCACCTGGGCCTCGGCGACCGCAGCGACGAAGTGAACCCCAACCTGGCCCGCCTGGGCTGGAACGAAGCCTGGGAAAACGACGAATGGTGGGCCGCTTCGCCCAAGCCCAAACTCAGCCTCTGATACTAAAACCACTACCGCCACCGTTGAATATTCCGAAAGCGCCAGCTAGCTATACCGCTGGCTTTCTGCTCACGTTTTTTCGCGGTACTTATGCGTTATTTCCTGCTGCTGGCAGCTTCGGTGCTGCTGCTCGGGGCGGCCCGGCCGGCCTCGCCCAAACTCACTCTAGGCACCGCTGCCCCGCTGGCCGCCCCCGGCGCGGTGCTCTCCAATGCCGCCCGCACGGCGCTGCTGGTCCGCGCGGGGCTGGGCCGGCTCTGGCAGCACCAGCCCCAGGCCGGGGCCGACGACGTGCTTAACGGTTGCTTCGGCTACGACGGGCGGCGCATCGAATTCGTGTTTCTCAGCGTGCAGGCTGATGTCCAAAGCCCCGGCCGCTACCGGGTGGCCGGCAAGTTCCGCTGCTACGGCGACGTGACGCCGTTTCGGGGCAGCGTGGAGGTGCAGCAGGTGCAGCGCCTGCCCGCCGAGCTGGCGGCCAACGACCCCGAAAACGGCCGGGCCGCCCCAGTCTACTGCGCCACCGGCGCGTTCAGCCTACAGGCTACGAGCAGCCACGGCCTGGGGGGGCGCTTCGATGGCCGCCTGGCCATTGACTTCCAGCTGGCCGCCAATGGGCGTGCCAAACTGGTTGAGTACTCGGCTAACCCCGCCACCCGCAACGGCGGCCTGCTTTTCGACGGGCAGTGGCGCGATGGCGTTGACGGCGAGCCCGTGGCCGTGGTCTGGAAGCAGGGCATGGCCGTGGCGCACCAGATTCTGGCACGCTTCGAAATTGGCGACCGCGACGCCCACCTCAACCCCCGCTACGCCCGCGTGGGCTGGAATTCTTACTGGCAGAACGAGGAATGGTGGACGGAAAAAGAAGTGGCACGACGCTAAAGTGGTGGGCAGAAAATTATTAGCTAAGTGAATTAGTATCTTCGCGGCGGCGTTGCTAACTTCACCAGCCGAATCCGCGTTGAAGACAACGACATTCCCGGCCGCTGCCCCTCCCCATGATTAACATTAACCTGAAATTCTGCCGGCGCGAGCTGGCCCTCACCCAGGCCCAGATGGCCGAGAAGCTCGGCATCAAACGCTCGCTGGTGGGCGCCTACGAAGAAGGCCGCGCCGAGCCGCGCATTGCCACCCTCGTGAACATGGCCCGCCTGTTCGGCATCACGCTCGACCAGCTCGTGAGTACCGACTTCAGCAAGAAGAAAAACACCAAGATTATTGGCTCGCTGCCCCAGCCCGACCCCAACGCGTCGGCCGAGGCCGACGACCAGCCCGAACCGCCTACGCCGGCCGCCGGCGGCAAGCTGCGCGTGCTGGCCTTCACCGTGGACCGGGACCAGAACGAGAACATTGAGCTGGTGCCCCAGAAAGCCGCTGCCGGCTACCTCAACGGCTACGCCGACCGCGAGTACCTGGAGGTGCTGCCCAAGTTTCGCCTGCCTATGCTCTCGGCTTCGGGCACTTACCGGGCCTTTGAAATTGCCGGCGACTCCATGCTGCCCATTGCCAGCGGCACCGTCATCGTGGGCCGCTACGTTGAGGACTGGACGACCATCAAGGACGGCACGCCCTGCATCGTGGTGAGCAGCCGCGAGGGCATCGTGTTTAAGCGCGTGTACAACAAGCTGCGCTCGGGCGGCCTGTTCGTGCTGCATTCCGACAACCCCAACTTCTCGCCCTACGATGTGAAAGGCGATGACGTGCTCGAAATCTGGGAAGCTAAGAGCTACATCAGCAGCACCTTCCCCATTGCCGAGCTCTCGCTCGAGCGTGTGGCCAGCCTCGTGCTCGATTTGCAGCAGCAGGTGGCCCTGCTAAAGCGGGCTTAGGGCGACGTTGGGCCAGCCCCGGCTCGCATTCCGGCAAACATTTTCTGCGCTTTTGTGGTCCTATCAGGTATAAAGCCCTGCCGTTTGTCACGGTGGGGCTTTGCTGCGCTAAGGGCTTTTCAACTTCAGCCCGCCCGCTCCGTATGGAACATATTCTTCCTTCCAGCCTTTCCCTCACCTTTCTCCTTCCAACCCTATGTTGAAATATATTTCCGCCGCCGACCGTCATCATGCCGCGCCCGCCTCCTGGCTCAGCAGCTACTTCCTGTTTTCGTTCGCCGATTATTTCGACCGCACCAACATGCATTTCGGCCCGCTGCGGGTGTTCAACGACGACAGCGTGGCCCCGCAGTCGGGCTTCCCGCAGCACCCGCATTCCGAAATGGAGATTGTGACCCTGGTGCTTGAAGGCGAAATCACGCATCAGGACACGATGGGCAACAAAACCACTATCAAGGCCGGCGAAGTGCAGCGCATGACCGCCGGCACCGGCCTGGCCCACTCCGAGTTCAACCGCCAGGACCAGCCCCTGCACCTCTACCAACTCTGGTTTCTGCCCGGGCAGCGCGGCCTGGCCCCCAGCTACGAGCAGAAAGACCTGGGTTTTATGAGTGGCAACAAGAACGAGCTGGTGCCTCTCGTCACGGGCCAGAAAGTGCTCGAAGACGTGGTGTACATGAATTCGAACAGCACCGTCTACTGGTCTAATCTGGATGCCGACAAGGAAATTGAGTTCAAGACCTTTCCCATCCGCCTCACCTTCATTTATGTGACGCAGGGCTCCATTTTCGTGAACGGCACCGAGCTCGGCCCCAACGACCAGGCCCGCATGACCGACGACGACGTGGTGCAAATCCGCGCCTCCACCGATGCGCAATTCATCCTGATTGACCTGCCTTCAGCAGAAGCTAACTATTAAGCTGCAAGCCATAAGCTCCAAGCCGCAAGCTTCCTCCGAAAATACGGACGAAGGCTTGTAGCTTGGAGCTTATGGCTTGCAGCTTAAAAAAGCTAGAAATTATACGTGATACCGGCCGAATAGCCCGTCGACTTGCCGATGTTGCGGCCGGCTACGTAGGTGCTCGCGCCTAGGGTAAGGCCGAAGCCGTTGGTGATGGGCCGGTAGGCACTGGCCCCGAGGCGCAGGTAGTTGACGCGGGTGGCGGTGAACGTGCTGTCGAAGCCGTTTTCGGTGATGTCGGTGCCGCCGTGCGATTCCTGGAACGAGGCGGAGGCTTCGATGTAGTTCTTGGGGCCGGCGTAGCCCAGCTTGGCTTCGCCGACTACCGCATTGGGCACGTTGCCCGAGCGCAGGCTATAGCCCACCTGCCCGGTGGCAAACACGCCGGAAGCCGTTTTGAGGTGGGCCACGCCGAGGGCCGTGCCCTTGGTAGCGCGGTTGCCAATGGCAATGATGTAGCCCAGGCCGGTATTGGTTTCGTAGTTGCTCACGGGGGTGCTCAAGCTTACCACGCCCAGCAGGTCGAGAATGCTGCTGCCGATTTCGCGGGTGTAAGACTTGAACTTAAGCAGTGCCGTAATGTCCTGGAAGCCCTGGCGGGTGTTGGCAAATCCCTGCGAAGGGTAGAGCGAGTTGAGGTCGGTAATGGCCGCCCCGAAAGCCTGGCCTTTCGACTGAATGTAAGGAAGGCTGATGACGGCGTCAATCTTGTCGGTGATGCCGTAGGTGCCATACAGGTTGAGCGAGTTGACGCGCACTTCGCTGAAAACCGGTACGCCCTGCACCCGCTCGGGGGCCAGGTAGGCGCTGGTGTAATGCTCGGTGGTGCCGGAAACAACCAGCGAGCCGTGGCCCTTACCCGCCATGAAACCACTCACCAGACTCTGGGCGTGCAGGGCCGAGGTGGTACCCGCCAGTAGAATCGTGCTCAGCAGCAGCGTGGAAATATTTCGCATATAAAAAGGAACAGTAGGATTGATAATAGGGCAAAAAGAATGGTTAAAACAGTTGCAGCGCGAGCCGGAATTTCGGCCCTCAAAAAGTCAGCAGTGCGCAACTTACGCTGCAATCCCAAACTTTGGATTTAGATTAGCGCAATCCGTAGTGTCGGTAATGACGTTTGTAATCAGTGATTTGAGTTCAATAGCTAAATAGTTCCGATAAACTCCATTTTTTACCCGATGAAAATTAATTCTTCTCTTAAGGCCGGTGTTCTGCTACTCGGTATTGCAATGGCCGGCGGCGGCTGCGCCAAAAATTCCGAGGTCGACCCTTCCATCACCAATATTGCCGTTACCAACCCCGATTTCCAGCTGCTCGAAGACGCGGCCATTCGGGGCAACGTGGCCATTACGCTGGGCAACAAAAACCCCAACGACCCGCAGGGCAACTACACGGTTTTTGCCCCCACCAATGCCGCCTTCAACCGCTTGGGCATCCGCGAAGCCGTTGACCTGACGGCCCTACAGCCCGGCTTTCTCACCAATACGCTGCTCTACCACGTGTACAGCGGCTCGCTGGCAGGCAGCGCCCTCACAGCGGCCAGCACCTCGGCCTCGCTGCTGGGGCCCACACGCCGCATCATCACCCGCGCCGATGGCAGCCGCTATGTGAACGGCTCGAAGATTCTAAGCACTGACGTGCACGCTGCCAATGGCCTGATTCATCCCATTGATAAGGTGCTGATTGCTACGGGTGGCAACGTAGTCGAATCGGCGCAGGCGCTGCAAACGGCCGCGGTTTTTACCAAGCCCGAGCTGACGCTGCTGGTAGCCGCCGTGGTGAAGTGCAACCTGGCCGGCCTGCTCTCGCAGCCGGGGCCGTACACGGTATTCGCCCCCACCGACCAGGCCTTTCGCGATGCCGGCTATCCCAGTGTCGACTACATTAACAACCTCACGGCGGCGCAGGTAACGACGCTGACGGGGGTGCTGGCCAACCACGTGCTGGCCGGCAACCTGGGCAACAAGTTTACTCCGGAGCTGCCCGATGGCACCACGGTTATCTCCTTCGGGGGCGGCAGTCTGGTGCTGGGTACTTTTAGTGATGGCCTGCTCACGGTAAAATCGCGCACCAGCACGCCGGCCAACCTGGCAATTCCCGATGTGCAGTGCACCAACGGTGTGGTCCACGTCATCGACCGGGTGCTGAAGCCCTAACATGGCTGGCTTGGTCGTGCCTTATCTCGGGGTAAGGGCGAAGCCGGCGCAGCGACTGCCTCACGCTCATTATGAAAAATACGCTTGCCCTGGCCTTGCTGGGGGCCTCTCTGGCCGGGCTCACGCCCCGGTACCTACTTGCCCAAACCCCGGCTGCGTTGCCGGCGGCCAGCCTGCCCGCGTCCGATGCGCCCGGGCTGGCCGGCCTGTGGCAAGGAATGCTGCCGATTCCCGGCGGCAGCGTGCCCGTCACGTTCACGGTGCAGCTGCCGGCGGCCAATAAGCTGATTGCGACCCTCGACCTGGCGGCCCGCAAGCAAACCAGCCTGCCTACCTCGGTAACGCTGCGGGGCGACACGGTAATTTTCTTTACGCCCAAGGCCGGCTGCCGCTACACCTGCCTGCTTTCGGCCGACCGCCAGGAATTGCGCGGCACCTGGGTGCAGCCCGGCCTGAATGTGCCCCTGAACCTGCGCCGGGCCACCACCCAGCCCGGCACCAGTGCCGCCAGCACCACATTGCCGGCCGTGGCCACTACCTACCACACCGAGCCCGTCACGATTACTACCCAGGCCGGCAACGTGGTGCTGGCCGGCACGCTCAGCATTCCGGACGGGGCAGGGCCGTTTCCGGCCGCCGTGCTGCTCTCCGATATGGGGCCGCACGACCGCGACGCCCGCCAGGGCGGCTACCGGCCTTTTGCTGACCTTTCGGCCAGCCTGGCCCGGCAGGGCATTGCCGTGCTACGCCTCGACGACCGGGGCGTGGGCCAGAGCAGCGGCGACAGCCGCCTGGCCACCACGGCCGACCGGGTGCGCGATGCCCAGGCGGCCCTGAGCTACCTGCGCCTGCGCCCCACGCTCGACCCGTCGCGGGTGGGCCTTATTGGCCACGGCGAGGGCGGCAACGTGGCCCTGCTGGCAGCCGGACAGCCGCAGCCGCCGAACTTTGTGGTGGGGCTGGCGGCGGCCGGCATCGGCGGGCTGGACCTGCTTACTTACCAGGCCGAGCCCCTGAGCCCAGCCGATACCGCCCGGCTGGGCACGGCCCGCCGCCAGGCTCTGGCCGATATCGCCACCAAAGCCAAAGAGCTGCGGGCCAGCGGCTCGAACTCGGCCCAGATTGATACTTACGTGGCCCAGCAGCAGTTGAAGCTGCGCAGCGCCGAGCGCAAGCAGGCCGAGGCCATGCTCAAGTTTCGGCGGGCCATGTTCGATATTATTCGCCAGACCTCCAGCAACGAGCAGGCCCAGGCTATTGTGAAAAACATGCTGACCCAGCGCTACCCCGACCAGGAGGCGGCCCTGCTCCGTACCCGTGCTGAGGGCCTGACCACCGCCTGGTACCGCGATTACCTGAAATTTGACCCGCAAACCGGGCTCGACCAGGTGCAGTGTCCGGTGCTGCTGCTCAACGGCACCGACGATGCGGAGGTGAATGCGGCCACCAACCTGACGGCCCTCGAAAAGGGGCTCAAAGCCAATAAGCGGGTGACGGTGCGCCGCCTACCCGGGGTCAACCACTGGTTCCAGACCCCGGCGGCCGAAATGATTCGCAACGCCGATGGCTCCGTCGACCCGGTGCTGGCCCCCGTGGTAGCCGCCACCCTGCACGAGTGGATTGCCCAGCAGAGCGGGATTTAGGGGAGAGGAAAAAATACGAATACGAAAAGAACGTCATGCTGAACGCTTTGAAGCATCTCTACCGCAGTAGTAATC
>JALYUI010000178.1 GCA_030853845.1 Bacteroidota bacterium
GCCGAAGCATCTCGCGTGCAGTAAGTAATCCAATCGATTGAATTAGTAACGCCCCGCGAGATGCTTCGGCTGCGCTCTGCATGACGTTCGGCCCCAACCACTCCCTATGCCCGAAAAACCTTCCCGCTTCACGCTGCCGGCGGTGCCGGCCGTGCTGTTCTCCATCGTGAGCGTGCAGGGCGGGGCGGCCATTGCCAAGGGGTTGTTTCCGGTGCTGGGGCCGCTGGGCACTACCAGCCTGCGCATTGGCCTCTCGGCCCTGATGCTGCTGGTGCTGGTGCGGCCCCGGCCGGGCCAGCTCACGGCCACGCAGTGGCGGGCCGTGGTGCCCTACGGCCTGGCCCTGGGCCTGATGAACCTGCTGTTCTACTGCGCCCTGGCCCGCATCCCGCTGGGCCTCACGGTCACGATAGAGTTCCTGGGGCCGCTGGCGCTGGCCCTGGCGGGCTCGCGCCGCTGGTTCGATGTGGTGTGGGCGCTGCTGGCCGGGGCTGGCATTGCCCTTATTGCGCCCTGGCACGGGCAGGGTATCGACTTGCTTGGGCTGGGGTTTGCGCTGGCCGCCGGGGCCAGCTGGGCGGTGTATATCGTGCTGGGGCATCGCACGGCGGCAGTGCTGCCGGGGCCGCAGGCGGTGGCCATCGGGATGCTGTTTGCCACGCTGCCGGTGCTGCCGTTCGGGCTGGCCGGTGGTACGCTGGGGCAGCTCACGCCGCACCTGCTGCTGCTGGGCGCGCTGGTGGCGCTGTTTTCCAGCGTGCTCACGTTTTCGCTCGAAATGCAGGCCCTGCGCACCCTGCCGCCCCGCACCTTCAGCATTCTCATGAGCCTGGAGCCGGCTGCGGCGGCCGTATCGGGGTGGCTGCTGCTGGGCGAGCGGCTGCTGCCGGCCCAGTGGCTGGCGGTGGGCTTCATTGTGGTGGCCAGCCTGGGCGCTACCCTCGGCAGCAGTGCGCCCGCGCCCACCATAGCGGAGGTCGGGCCAGGGCAATAGCCGGAAAACAATTCTTCCTGCGCTAATAGCTGAGCGGTTTGTCGGGCCGCATCGCCTTGCTGAAGCTCCAAATCGGCAGCGGCCGCGTCGTCCAGAAACCAGTGACGCTCGCCGGCCGAGGGCGCGATGAGCTGGGCCGGAAACTCCTCCACGTTGCGCGCGCCCTGGCGCACCCGGTGCACCGCCGCCGCCTTGTCGGCCCCAAATACCAGGAAGGCTACCGCGCGCGCCTGGTTGATGAGCGGAGCTGTGAAGCTGAGCCGCTCCATGTTCACTTCGGGCACGAATACGGCCTGCACTTCGGCCGTGGTGGCGCGCAGAATGGGCGAGTGCGGAAACAGCGAAGCCGTGTGCGAGTTGTCGCCTAGGCCCAGCAGCACCAAATCGAAGCGGGCCGGCTTGGGGCTGAAAAAGTGGTTGATGACGCTGGTATAAGCCGCCGCCACCTCGGCCGGGGGCCGCGCGGTATCGAGGGCGAAAACGTGGTCGTCGGCAATGCCGAGCGGGGCCAGCAGGGCGGTGCGGGCCATCAGGTAGTTGCTCTGCGGGTCGGTGAGCGGCACGTTGCGCTCGTCGCCGAAAAAGAAGAAGACGTTTGCCCAATCAACCTGGGCACGGTAGGCGGGCGAGGCCAGCAGCTCATAAAGCTTTTTGGGCGAGCTGCCACCCGACAGGGCCACGGCGAAGCGGCCGCGCGCGGTAATGGCCTCGTGGGCTTTCGCTACGAAATAGTCGGCCAGGGCATGCAGCGTAGCCTCAATGGTAGGGTAGATGTGCAGGGACATGGGTTGTTTTCAGAGAGTAGAGAAGTGAGTGATTTAGGCCGTCATGCTGCGCGCAGCATGACGGCCAGGCGCGCTCGGCATAACGGCCTACACTACGCTTTTTTCTTGTCGCTGCCCTTCAGCGGCAGGGTGAACCAGTGGAAGCCGTCGCGGGCAATGAGGGCCTCGGCTACTTCCGGCCCCCACGAGTCGGCCGAGTAGTTGGGGAAGCTCAGGCTGGGGCGGTTCTGCCAGGAGTTGAGAATGGGCATCACCAAATCCCAGGCTGCTTCCACCTGGTCGCCGCGCATGAACAGGGTCTGGTCGCCGAGCATGGTGTCGAGCAGCAGGGTTTCGTAGGCTTCGGGGGCTTCGGTGGTATAGGTGCCGTCGTAGTCGAACACCATGTCCACGGTGTTCAGCATCATGTCGAGGCCGGGGCGCTTGGCCTGCACTTGCAGTCGGATGCTCATTTCGGGCTGAATGCTGATGATGAGGCGGTTTTGCCGCCAGCCCTCCGCCGTTTCGGCCGGGAAAATAACGTGCGGCACATCCTTGAACTGCACCGTGATAATGGAAGCCGAGCGGTGCAGCCGCTTGCCCGTGCGCAGGTAGAACGGCACGCCCTGCCAGCGCCAGTTATCCACGAAAAACTTCACGGCCGCGAAGGTTTCGGTGCTCGACTGCGGGTTGGCCCCTGGCTCCTCGCGGTAGCCGGGCACCTGCTGGCCTTCCAGCCAGCCCGGGCCGTACTGCCCGCGCACGGCCGACTCGCGCACCGCCTCGGGCGTAAAGCGGCGCATGGCCCGCAGCACGTCCACCTTGCGGTTGCGTACCTCGTCGGCGGTGAAGTTCACGGGCGGCTCCATGGCCACCAGGCACAGCAGCTGCAGCAGGTGGTTCTGAATCATGTCGCGCAGCGCGCCCGAATTGTCGTAGTAGCCGGTGCGCTCGCCCACGCCCAGCTGCTCGGTCACCGAAATCTGCACGTGCTCGATGGTATTGCGGTTCCAGAGCGGCTCCATTATCGCGTTGGCGAAGCGGAAAGCCATGATGTTCTGCACCGTTTCCTTGCCCAGGTAGTGGTCGATGCGGTAAATCTG
>JALYUI010000179.1 GCA_030853845.1 Bacteroidota bacterium
GTGTTGAGGCGAACCAACCCAAAACGGGCGCTGCCATTATAATTGGTAAAGTAGCCACCCACTAGGATGCTGCCGTCGGCCCGTAGACCGACACTGAAAAAAGCCGCGTTATTAGGTCCTGCAACAAAAGCCGGGTCTACAGCACCGGTGGGCAGCAGGCGCAACAAGTTGTGGCCCGTGTTGGCGACACTGAGTGCGCTGCCCGCAACGAGATAATTGCCATCGGGTTGCCTTACCACATCGGCTACGTAAGCATAGCCCGCCAGCGGAGAGGCAAAGGTGGCATCGCGGCTGCCTGTGGCCGTGAGCCGGGCAATCCCGGCACCAGGCTGGCCGGCTACGGTATCAAACTGGCCGGCCACCATAATATTCCCATCCGGCTGTACGAGTATCCGGCGAACCTGAGTGTAGCCCCCGCCGGTAAAACCAGCACCGATATTAAAGCTGGTATCGAGGTTGCCGCCGGGCAGCAGGCGGACCAGCCCATTGGTCGGTTGCCCATTGAAAACGGTAGTCGCCACGCCGCCCACCAGAATTTTGCCATCGGCCTGCACGGCGATGCTGTAAATAACTCCTTGCCAGCCGGTGCCACCCGGGCCGAACGAGGTATCGAGGCTGCCATCGGCATTCAGGCGCACTAACTGCTGTACGACGCTGCCATTGTAGCGCGTAAGACTATACTCGCCCCCGACCAGGATTTTACCATCGGGTTGCACTGCAATGGCGGTGATAAGGCTGTTGGGGCCACTGCCGGCCTGTACCCGAAAGGACAGGTCGGGGCTCCCATCGGCATTGAGCCGCGCCAGCAGCGGCGAGGGTTGCCCGTTCACCAGCTGGAAGTCTCCGCTGATGAGCACTTTGCCATCGGGCTGTTTAACGGCCCTGATGACACCATTGCCCGGCGACGTAAGCGTGCTGGGCACGAAGCTGGCATCGAGGACCTGCGCCGTAGCGCAATAAGCGCTGCCGAGCAACAGCCCGATACCAAGCAGAAAAGAATAAAAAAAACGCATAAGCTGAAAAGGGAAAAGGGTTGCAAGGAACAAGCTGCCCCCATCCGCCGAAAACAGCGGCCGCCGAACATCCCCGTAAAGCTAAGACGCCCCCGCCTACACCGCCCGCCGCAGCGGCGCGGCGGCCGAGTCGGCGTACACCACGTGCTCGTCGCGGAAGGGCTCTTCGCCCCGGAACTTCTGCAGGATGCGGGCCGTGGTAATGATGTCCTTCTGGCAGTAGTGGGCAATGCGGGGCAGGTCCTGGTCTTCCCAGTACACCCGCGCCACGTCGGCCCCGGTAATGTCGTCTTTGGGCGTGGGGATGCCGAAGATGGCGGCCAGCAGGTTGAGGGAGGTGTAGGACTTGCGGTCGCCAAACTTCCAGAGCTCCATCGTGTCGTGGTGGGGCACTTCCCAGGGCTTTTTGCCGGCCAGGTCGAGCTGGGGCGGCAGCGGCAGGCCGTTGATGAGCAGGCGGCGGCCCAGGTAGGGGAAGTCGAATTCCTTGCCGTTGTGGGCGCAGAGGGCGAAATGCGCCCGCTGCCCGAGCAGGCCGGCAAAGTCGCGCAGCAGCTTTTTCTCGTCGTGGTCGGCGAAGCTCTTCACCCGGAAGCGCACGCTTTCCTCCTGCCGGTCGAGCACGAAGCAGCCCACCGACACGCACACCACCTTGCCGAACTCGGCGTAGATGCCCGCCTGCTCGAACAGGCTGGCGGCGGTGAGGTGGTCGGGCAGGGCCTCGGTGGGCAGGGGGCGGCCGGTGTGGCCCTGCTGGCGGCGCAGGCTCTCGCTCTTGTGCTCCCAAAGCTGGCGCAGCATCTCGTCGAGGTCGTCGTGGCAGCCCACGCAGGGCACGGTTTCGATGTCGATAACAAAGAGTTGGTCGAGCGGAGTGCGGTGCAGGTGCTGCATGGCCGGGGAAGAACAAAAGCGGTTGGTGCCTCCCAAGATACTGCCGCCGCCGCAGAATTAGCCACCAGGCCGGTTGCGGCCAACATTTGCGGGCCGCTGCGGCTTAACGGACGGCCAGCCTGGCCGAACGAGTAAAAGCACGTCATGCAGAGCGCAGCGAAGCATCTCGCGTGTGGTAGTAATC
>JALYUI010000191.1 GCA_030853845.1 Bacteroidota bacterium
CGTCTCTACATCCCTTCTGTCATCTTAAAACGCCGGTCCAGGTTCTGCTTTTTCTCCATCTTATGGGTCTGTTTGATTTTTTGAAACGCCAGCCGAAGGCGAAGCCTGCCCCGGTATTTGAGGCGGCGGCGACGCTGGAGGAGCTGCTGCGGCTGGCCGCCGGGGACCCGGCTTACCGGCCGGAGTTCTACCGCCGGATTCTGGTGGAGCCGCTGGTGGTCATCACCGGCGAAAACCCGGATGAGGTAGTGGAACAGGAAACCATGCTGACCGAAAATACGCCCCTGCGGGTGCTGGCGCTGGCCGATGGCAGCATCCCGGTTTTTACCTCGCCGGAGCGCATTTTCGACCCCGGCGGCCCGCAGGAAAAAGTGGCTTATCTGCAGATGAAAGGGCGGAACCTGCTCGAAACCCTGCACGGCGCTACGCTGCTACTGAACCCATATTCAGCGTTTGGCAAGCAGCTTTTGCCCGAAGAGGTGGCGCAGATACTGGCCGGTACGGTGCTGCACACCGGCGCGCAGATTACGATTGAAAAGACCACCCAGGTGCTGCTGGGCCAGCCGGCAGTGTACCCTACGGCCATGACTGAGGCGCTGGCCCGCCTGCTCAGCCAGGAGCCCCGGGCGCGGGCGGCCTACCTGGGCTGGATGCACGACCCCGCCGACAGCTTGCCGCCGCACTACATCATCTGCCTCGACGTGGAGGGGGAGATGGCGGCGGTTTCCCGGCAGGTGGGCTTTGTGGGGCAGCAGTTTCTGGGACCCGGCGAGCCGCTCGACATCGTGCAGGCTGACCGCAGCAGCCTGACCGCGTATTTCCGGGGAACGACGCCTTTCTATATGGGCTGAAGGGTAAGTAGCGTGGATGCTGCGCGTCCGCGCGCGGGGTAGATGTTCAACAATTGTTCAGACGCGCGGACGCGCAGCGTCCACGCTACAGCTCTATTCCGCCCGGCCGCTGTCGACCAGCTTTTGCAGGCGGGCCTGGGTATCGCGGGGCAGGGCGCTCAGCAAATCCAGGCCGGTTGCGGCTTCGATTTTATCGACTGAGGTGAGGTACTGCTTCCAGTCGGGGCTGATGGCGTCGTCGTTGGGCGTGTCGACGGCCAGCACCCGCACGCCGGGGTCGGTGGCCAGGCGCTGGAGGTCGTTGAGGCCGTCGGGCAGGATGACCATGACTTTCCAGATGTGGGCGGGCACCGTGACGCGGCCCTGGTCGAGGGTTTCGACGAAGCCGTTTTTGCCGGTGCCGCCGCGCCCGTAGCAGCCCATGATGACGTAGATTTCCTGGCCGCGCTGGATTTGCGAGCGGCCGTACTCTTCGAGGTGGGCCCAGGTCTGCTGGTTGTTGTGGGGGGCCTGGGGCACCATGTTGGTCATCAGGAAGGTGTTGGCGTTGGCGTCGAGGGTGGCGGTGCGGTCGCCGCTGGGGCAGTTGTGGCCCTTGTCGAAGCCCGAGCCCGAGTAGCTGGCGGGCGTTACCTGGTAGAACTGCCGGGGCAGGGCGGCATCGGGGCGGAAGTTGTTCTGGCGGGGGGCCTGGCCGAGGTCGGCCTTATCGATGTGCCAGCTTACCCAGTTGGGGATGCCGCGCGGGGCACTGTAGCTCATCGAGAATTCGGGGTGCATCAGCAGGTAGTTGCCGGCGTTGGCGGGGTCGGAGGTTGCGCCGCTGGGGTTGCCCAGGGCCAGGTTGGCGTCGTTGGGGTCCTGGGCCTGGCCGGTGCCGGCCGAGGTAGGGTACTGGGGCGGCGTGGTGGGCTTAGTAGGCGCGGGCTGGTTGCGGTTTTCGAAGTAGCCGCCCGTGGCGCTGCTGCCCACGGCCACGGCGGGGCCGGCGGCGGTTTCGAGCACGATGTCGTCGATATCGAGCCGGTTCTGGGGGCCGCTGGTTTTGCGGATTTCCAGCCGCACGGGCTCGTTGGCGACGCCGGCAAACACATGCGGCACCAGGGCCGAGCCTTTGGTAAGCACCGGCTGGCCGGTGCGCACGTAGCTGCGGCCGCCGTCGCGGCTCAGCCACAGCTCCCAGGTGCTGGGGCCGTCGGTGCCGTAGGCGGCGGCTGAAACCACGATGCGGCGCACGCCGGCGGCCACGTCGAAGCGCATGCTCAGGCGGCCGAGGTTGTGCAGGCGGGCGGCCCGCTGGCCGTGGGCGTGGTCCTGCGGGGCGCTGCCGATGAGGGCATCCAGCAGGTGCCAGGGGCCGGTGGCCAGGGGCTCATCGGCTTCGGTGTAGCTGCCCTTGCTGCCGGCCTCGAAGGTTTCGGGGAACGGGGCGGAGGCCGCCGGGGCCGGGCGGCCGCGGTCGGGCCGGGAGGAGGTGGCGGTTTCGGTGGTTTGCGGGGAGCAGTCCAGCAGGGCCAGCGTGGCGAGCAGCAGAGAAGCACGGTACATGCGGCGAAGATAGGGGGGCGTACGACGCTGCCCCGGCTGCCCCCCCGCTGGCGCGCGTTGCTGATGCGCTGCCTGCTGGCCTCAAGTTTCTGACTCGCCTGTTGAACGAAATCGGCCGGAGTCGTTCGCCCGGCGAGTCGGAGACTCGAGGCCAGCAGGCAGCGCGTCGGAGACGCGCGCCAGCGAGAGCTTAACCGGTGAATTCTTTTTGGCCTGCGTTGTTTGAGTAAGTGCGAAACAGCAGTGGCGTTGTAGCTTCGTCGCGCTGTTCAGTTTTCACTCAAATCCTTTCTGCTCTCATGGAAAATAATCAACATCAAATGCTGCCCACCAACCAGATTACCCCGACCCGCCGGACGGTGCACGTCAGCCCCGAGGAAGCGGAGGCGGTGCAGGCCGATTTTTTCGGCAAGGTGTACGGCTGGATGGCCGCCGGGCTGGGCCTGACGGGCGGCATCGCGCTGTTCGCCTCCTCGTCGCCGGCCCTGATGCAGCTCGTGTTCAGTTCGCGCTTCGTGTTTTTCGGGCTCCTTATTGCCGAGGTGCTGCTAGTGGGCTTCATGTCGTCGCGCCTGCTGGCCTGGAGCCGGGGGCAGGTGCAGGCCGCGTTTATCGGCTACGCGGTGCTCAACGGCGTCACACTGAGCTGCATTTTCCTGGCCTATACGTCCTCCTCGATTGCCTCCACGTTCTTCGTGGCCGGCGGCACGTTCGGGGTGATGAGCCTGTTTGGCTACTTCACCAAGGCCGACCTCTCGGGCTGGGGCAAGCTGCTGAGTATGGCCCTTATCGGCCTGGCCCTGTCGATGCTGGTGAGTTTGTTCTGGCACAATACGCTGCTGCAAACCGGCATTTCCTTTATCGGGGTGCTGCTGTTCGTGGCCCTGACGGCCTACGACACCCAGAAGCTGAAGCAAATGGCGCTGCTGGGCCTCACCGAGGGCGAGGAAGTGAGCGAGAAGGTGGCCATCATGGGCGCGCTCACGCTGTACCTCGATTTCGTCAACATGTTCCTGTTCCTGCTGCGTCTGTTTGGCCGGCGGCGGTAGGGCGTTCGGTTTGATTTGGGAAAACCCCTGCTGGTGCAAGCCGGTGGGGGTTTTTTTGTGGGGGTGGTGGGATGGTTGCGCGGACGTTTGCCTCACTCCCCGGCCCCCCTGCGCCGCTTGATGCGCGGAATGAAAAGGAGAGGGGGAGGCGGACGATTGGGAGCGGGGTTCTAGCGGCACGGAAGGGGGGCTATGGCGGCGGGAGCCATCTCCACGCTACGGGAAGCATCTCCACGCCACGGGAAGCATCTCCACGCTACGGGAAGTATCTCCACGCCACGGGAAGCATCTCTACGCCACGGGAAGCATCTCCACGCCACGGGGACCGCCGGCAGGGGGTAGCAGCATTTGGATATTGCCAGATACGGGCGAAGCGCGTAGCTTCGGCGCGCCGATAGCGGCGGTGAGGTTCTTCTTTTAATTTTTTCCACGAGTTCACATTTTATGGATACCTACCAACAGAATAAATTGACCATGCTGCAAGCCGTGGGGCTGTACCTGGCCGACGGGGGCGCTGCGCTGGCGGCCATTAAGCGCATTGGGGCGGGGGCCAAGGCCCTGGCCGGCGTGGTAGCCCGCATTGAGGCGGCCGCTAAAAAACAGGGCACGACCACGACCGGGGCTACGCGCAGCCGCGAGGAGGTGAAGGCCGAAGCGGTGATGAAAGGCGAGGTGCTGCGCCAGTTCATCGTAGCCCTGAGCCCGGATGCCACGCTGCTGGCCAGCTTGAAAACGGCCGTGGCCTCGCACCGGCACGACAAGGATGCCGACCTGCTGCGCTACCTGACGGCCATCGCGGCGGGGGTGGGCACGCTGGCGGCGAAGGATTTGGCCGAGTCGGGCTACGACCCGGCCGTACTGACGGCCCTGCAAGCCGATATCGAGCTGCTGACCGACACGCAGGGGGCGGCCCGGCAGATTCAGATTGGCACGGCCGGGGCCACTGAGACGCTGACGGACCTGTTTACCGAGGCCGACCTGGTGTTCGAAAAGCAGCTCGACCCGCTGGTGCGCGCCCAGCGTATAGCCCAGACCGACGCGGTGAAGGGCTACGACAAGGCCCGGCGCATTCTGCACACGGCGGCGCGGCGGCGGCCCCGCTTCGGGGGCACGGTGGCACCTGGCGCGGTGGCCCTGGCCCTGGACCGGGCCGCGGCTGGCCTCACGGACCCCATCCTGACCAACCGCTCGGGCAAGGGCCGGGTGCTGCGCTACTACACGGCAGCCACGCCCACCGCGCCGCCCTCGCCCGGCCAGGGCGTGCTGGTGAAAAACCGCACCGAGGTGCATCTCGATACCTACGCCAAACTCGGCCCCGACCCCGACGCGCCCTACCTGCTGGTGGCCCTGGAAGGAGCCGACGGGGAGGGCCACTGGGGCGTGAAATAAGCCCGTGGTGCCTCCACTCGCCCCCGCCCGGCCGCTATCCGGATTCGGGGGGAGTGGGGAAGAAATGAAGCCGCCCCGCACTGGATAGCGCGGGGCGGTTTTGTGTTTGGGGAACACGGTCAAGTAGGATTCTGCTTGACCGTGTTTTTGTAAAGATTATTTAGCTCACTTCTAATGTCTTCGAACTTACGGTCTTTAATTAATTTTAAAGTGTAATAATTCTTTGCCAGATAAATTTCTTTAAAACTCTTTTCTGTTTGGCCTTCTTTTTCTCTCGCTTTTTTTAATTGAGAATATTCGTTTTCGACCTTCTCAAATTCTTCGTTCTTGATTAAAATGGTACACCTGTGCTCTTCTAGATTCCGCACATTCCTAAGATTATCTAGTCCCCAAGTTTTTTTGTCGCCTTTAGATTCGAAAAACTCATAGTTGTAAGCATTTATTAAAATGAAAGTTTGTAAGTCGGAAACCTTTTTTGCCTTTTCCAGATACTTAGCATCAATATTATATGAAGCAAAGGTCTGCCTCATATTATTCATATTATGGAAGAATTTGTTAAAGTAGTAATAGGTTAACATTTCTTCAACCTGAAAAAAAGCAAAAACACAAAACCTTCGGAAAGCAAGCTCTTCGCCAAAATCAGGAAAGAATTCAACATCATGTAAGGCATGTTCCATTCGCATATTGTCAGCGAGAAGCTGCTTTCTTACGCGCAGGTCAGCCACCTTCTCATATCTCAGACTAGGCTCTGTCTGGAATCTTAGAATTGAAGTTTGTTTCTTGATAGTTGATTCTAAAGACTCTATTTTTTCTAGCAATGCTTGAGGAACTACCTCTTGTAAGGCTGGAGCAGTGGGCAGCGGTGCGGTTGTTATTTCTTTCTGCGGAGGAACATTAGCAGCCTGACGGAGCAGTTCAAGCCGTTTAAGCAAACCCTCCTTTATCGCGGTATTGCCACCAGACAGTTTCAGGGATTCAATCTTCTGCTGAATGTCATCCAGCGATGCTTCGTTGCTCATCAGGTTTCGACTAGCGGGCTTGTTCTAACTTTTCGAGCTGGGCGATAATTTCCTCTAACTTGAGTTCTTCGAGCAGCTCGCTAAAATCTTTATTCGTGAGGCTGGCTAGTTTGGTGGCCATTGCCAGGTAGAGCGCATCAGTTGACCCGCGAATCATGCCAAGGTAGGCGATTTTGCCCGACAGTACCTTGAGGGGCTGCGGGGGGCTTTGGGCGGGTGGTATTGGGCCATTCGGGTCACGCGAAGGGAGCAGGTGTGTTTGTGCTATCTCTTGCGGGCAGTGGTGTTGCCACTGGTGCAGGGCGGCGCGCACTGCCCGGCGGTACTCGCGCGAAACATTGGGATGTTGGTTGACGATTACGCCGGTTACTTCCTGCCGCATGGAGCGGGTTTGCAGGCGGATTTTCTTTTCGTGCTGGGTGTAGTCGTCGGCTTGCAGCACCAAGCCGATGGCATGGCGCAGGTTCAGGCTGATGCGCCGGTTGCTGGAAAAAGTGATGTCGTCGGCGTAGCGTGTATAGCAGCAGTGATGCTCGGCGGCGAGCTGCCGAAGTTTGCGGTCGAGGCGCTGGCATACCAGATTGGTGAGAAAGGGCGAGGTAGGGGCGCCCTGGGGCAAGCTGCCCGCGTCGCAGCAGATATTAGCGACCAGCCCTGCCACCGTCGCACTCATACTAATGGGCGGCAGTTGTAGCATCTTTGCCACGCGGCCGATGGTAGTGCTGGGAAAAAACTCCTTTATGTCGGTGTTGAAGACAAACCGGCGGCCGGCGTGCGGCTTGGCATTGGTGAGCACACTTCGACCAGATACAAAGCCGTGCGCCGACTTGTCGATGTGGGGGAAGCTGGCAGTGAAGCAAAGCAGTAAGAGCTGCTGGAGGCGTTTGAGCCCGCGCGCGGGAGCCTTAATGTCTCGAAATTGACCGGGCTGGCTTTTTTTGATTCTGAACGAGAGGTAACGGTTCGGCTTCTTGTAGGCCAAGAAGTTGAGCAGTTGTGGGGTTATTGGTCGGCTTGTTCGATTGGGGTGCTGGTCGCAGGAAATTTGTAGGGCTGCGTTCAGGGCTATGGCCAAGTCTTCGATAGTTTGGGTCTTGCAAAACAAGGCAGCTAGTTCCGACTGAGTCGGGGGAATGGGAGGAGGCCCAGAAGCTTCAGTAGAGTGAGCGGAAGGGGACATGGGTAGAATGTTTGGAGTTGATGAATGCGGATTTGACTGGGTTCCGCCTTGTAGAAAGTACCTGCCGGGACATCCCTAGTTTGCAGCACGCCCACTGATTGCCCAGTGAGTGCGGCCTACAACAGACAGATGTTGCAGCAGACTGTTGGATACTCATCCTGTATTGATGAGTTTCTCAATTTTCAAGTCAACTTGTCTCAAGCTGATGGAGTGTTTTGAGTTTGAGCAGCGAGGTGCTGTTCCGCTCAGTTACTAACCATTGAAAATGAAGCGCGACGAAACATCGCACGAGGGTCGGATGCCCAGGCACAGGTACTTTCAAAGAGCGTGCGGCTGCCGCAGTTCGTCAGCCGGTAACTAAATTCGGGGGTGCAAGCTACAACGGGGCGGCTTGCAATTTTGGGTACTAATATCCCATTGCATCGCGCAAATGGTCCATGTTGCCGCCCCAGTCGTCATAGTCGCCGTACTGCCCATCGGTGAGAGCGTCGAAGGTATCGCGCTCGGCATCGCGGGCGCTGTAGGAATAGTCGAAGTCGTCGCGGTCGTTGTATTCGTCCTCATCGTGGGCATTCAGGACCGTTTCTTTCTCGTCAATCTTGGCCCAGGCGGCATCGGTCAACTGGTGGCGCAGCTTCGGAAACTGCTCCTGCCAGGCTTCTACATCGGCGCGGCGCAGAGCAAAATGGTCGAGTACCTGCACGCAGAAATTGAGGTAGCCAGGGTGCTCGGCAACTACCTGTTCCACCGTCTGGCCCTGATGAATGCCGAACGTGAAGGTGGTGGCGAGGTAATAGAAATGCATTAGCAACAGTGGTTAAGGTTGGTTTCGGGGCAAAGGTGAACGCACCTAATGTAGCCTAGCTGTATTGGTAAAAATATTTTTTATGCAGCCCGCATTAAGAACAACTGCCCGGCTCCGCCGTAACGAAAGCACCGTCCACCCTGCACATAGTGAAACTGTAGCAGGCGGCCCGTGCCGTCACAACGCGGGCACGAAATGGCTGCCTGCACAATGCCAGTACCAAACGGCTGCGTACTTTGAGCAGTGGAAGGTGTGGCGGTGACGGGCGTAATTGGCTGGTTCATGCTGCAAACCAACTGCCTGCCAATATCGCCTAGCTGTATTGGTAAAAAACTTTTCGAAATAATTTATGCCCGTCGTTAAAAACCCCGGGGTTCGCCTCCGCCTGATTGATGAGTGCCTGCAACGCCGGCACAAGCAGTGGACCGCCGAGCTGCTATATGCAACAGTGGGCGAAAAGCTGTTTCAGGAAACGGGACGCACGTTCAGCATGAGCCAGTTCAATCTGGACATCAAGGCGCTGAAAGTCGATTATCAGGCTCCTTTAGTAAATGACCGGGAGCGGGGCTACTACTACACGGAGCCCGGTTTTAGCATCGTGAAAAGCCCGCTGGTAAGCGAAGACGCGGCTGTGCTGCGGCAGGTGCTGGCGGCCCTGCGGCAGTTTCAGGGTCTGGGCCTGAGCGAAGAGCTGGACGAAGTGGTGCAGCGGGTGGAAGCCCACTTGCAGACTGTGCCCGGCCCGGAGGCCGCGCGGCAGGTGATTTGGTTTGAGCAGGTGCCCGATTACGTAGGCGGCCCGTTTCTGGCCCCGCTGCACCGGGCCATTCGGACGCAACAGGTGCTGCGGCTCACGTATCAGCCCTTCGGCGCGCCCGAGGCGCAGGTGGAAACGGTGCATCCCCAGCATCTGAAGGAGTTTAACCGACGCTGGTTTCTGCTGGCCACGAGCAATGCGCGGCCGGGCATCAGCCATTTCGCGCTGGATAGAATTGTAGTAGCGCAGCCGGAACAGGGCGCGAAATACGTCTGGGCCGATTTGCATCCCGAAGAATATTTCCGGGATGTAGTAGGCGCTTCGATTCCGCTCGATGTGCTACCGCAAGAGGTTCGGGTGCGCTTCCGGCGCGGGCGCGGGCAATACGTGCGCACCAAGGCGCTGCACCCGAGTCAGGAAATTATGGCCGAGCATTGCGACGAGCTGGAATTGCGCTTGTTCGTGCGCCCCAACCGGGAGCTGGAAACGCTGCTGCTAGGCTTCGGTGAAGACGCCGAGGTGTTGGCCCCGGCTACATTGCGCACCCGCCTGCAAGAGCGGCTGCGGTCGGCGGCGGCTAATTACGCCTAGCGGCCGCGCCCCGCTGGCTTCGCCTTCGCCGGTTTCCCTGGCTTCTCGGGCAGCAGCTGCACCTCCCGCAGGGCCTCGCGCAGGCCGTAGAGGGTGGGGAACTCCACGCGCAGCTCGTCGGCCAGGCGCAGCAGGGGCTCGGCGAGGCGGGGGGCGGTGGTGCGGGCGGCGGCCAGCCACCGGGCCAGGCGCTGGTAGAGGTCGTGGCCGCGCAGGGCTTTGCCCTTGAGGTAGGCGCGGGTGCGGATTTCCAGCGCTTGCATGAGGGCGGTGGGGTTGTGTTCGGCGAGGCGACGCAGGCCTAGGTCGGCATGAGCGGCGGGGCTCACGCGCAGCCATTCGAGGCCGAGCACGAAGTCGGTGAGGGCGGCCGGTTCGGCTTCCTGCACCAGCAGCTCGACGGCGAAGGCCACGCTGCCCTCGCCTTTGGTGGCGGTTTTAAGGGCTGCTTTGAGGAATGCAGCGCGGGCGGCGGGCGTGAGCAGGGGGCGCAGGCGGGCGAAGTCTTCGAGGCTGCCATTGGCCAGGGCACGATGGCGCAGGGCGGCGCGCACGAGGTCGGGGGCCTGGGCGGGGGTATAGGCATCGAGCACGTAGCCGGCGAAACGGTCGGGCCAGGTGG
>JALYUI010000218.1 GCA_030853845.1 Bacteroidota bacterium
GTGCTGGTGGGCCTGCCCAGCTACTGGGCCACGGGTGGCATGATGCCGCTGCGCGCCCGCACGGCCGTGCTGCTGCTCTTCATTATTGGCGGGCTGGGGCTGCTGCTGGCAGGGCTGGGAGCTGGGGCGCGCCGCTGGCCGGCACTGCACGGACTGGCAGCGGGCTGGCCCCGACCGGTGGCCGCGCTATTGTGGGCTGGGCTGCTGCTGGCTTTTCTCACCGACCACAACGTGCGCGTAACGCACGCGCTGGCGGGCATAGGCAGCAATACCGTGGTGCTGGCCTACCGCGACTGGCTGAGCGGCGACGCCGCCCGCTACGACCAGCAGCAGCGCACCCGCTACCAGCTGCTGCGCGCCACCTATGGCCGCCGCCTACAGCTGCCCGCGCTGACGCATGAGCCGCCCAGCCTGCTCTATCTCGATATCACCACCGACTCGACTTACTGGGGCAACCAGGCCTACGCCCGGTATTTCCACCAGCAGGCCGTGTGGGTTGGCCCGGGCGGCCACGGGCGCTACCCCTGAGCCAGCTTCAGGCCCGCCCCAGCCACAAAACCCGACCAATCCGCTGAATCCGCAGTTCAGACATCTGCTTTCTCACACTGCGAACGGCTCGCCACGCAGGGCCTGGCGCTTGAGCAGCGGGCACACTTTGTAGCGCTCGTCGTGGGTATCCTGCCAGAGGGCTTCGAGCACGGCGTACACGCGCGCCACGCCGATGGCGTTGGCCCAGGCAAAGGGGCCGTGGGGGTAGTTGGTGCCCAGCTTCATGCCGAGGTCGACGTCGGCCATCGTGGCGGTGCCTTCCTGCACGGTGAAGCAGGCTTCGTTGATAATCTGGCAGATGACGCGGGGCGTGACCAGGCCCACGCGGTCGGCCACCACGCGATAGTCGGTGCCGAGGGCGGCGCAGGTTTCGGCCAGCTTCTCGCGGTTCTTCTCGCTCCAAAGGCTTACTTCGAGAAGCGGCCGATTTATTAGAGTGGGCAGGCCGCAGAAGCCAAAAAGTGTTGCATCTGGACTTACATCGTATTCCCAATGTAAATTTTCAACCATCGAATTTGATGTTGCTTCCGCGAAAACGGGAATGCTCAGTCCAACAAAAAAAAGATACGACTGCGCGCTTTCGCAGCAAAAGGCCACATCAGCAATTTCACCAGTCGCTCGTATTTGAGGTGCTATGTGGTCCTGCTCAGCTTGATTAATATAGTGAGAGCTGAAAAAGCTATACTCGTGCGCCGGGCCGAACTTCGCGCGGAACTCCGCTTCTACGTGGTGGCCGTCAATAACCAGAATGTGCATGGTTTCGGTAGTTACTTTGGGACCAAAGATACCCTAACTGTTTCCGCAATATGGCCCACCAGATTATTCTCACCGACCAGGCTCCGGCCCCCATTGGCCCCTACTCGCAGGCCGTGCGGGCGGGCAACACCGTGTACGTCTCGGGCCAGATTCCCTTTGATGCGGCCGGCCAGCTGGTGCCCGGCGACATCACGGCCCAGACCCACCAGGTGCTGAAGAACCTGACGGCCATTCTCGCCGCCGCCGGCCTCACGCTGGCCGACGTGGTGAAGTGCAGCATCTTTGTGAAGGACCTCGGCGACTTCGCCACCATCAACCAAGTGTATGGCTCGTACTTTGACGAAGCCACCGCGCCGGCCCGCGAAACGGTGGAAGTAGCCCGCCTGCCGCGCGACGTGCAGGTGGAAATTTCCTGCATCGCCGTGGGGGCATAATATTTGGCTGGCGCGGGCGTTGAGAGAAATTCACTTCCCCATCAAACCCGCCTCACATGAAAGAACTCGGACTCGGCCTGCTCATCATCGGGCTTATCTCGCTGGTGCTGCCCCTCATCAACCCCAACCTGCACTATGTCTTTCTGACGTGGATTGACAACTGGGGCGCTACCGTGGCCTGGATTATCCGCGGCGGCATCACCCTGCTGGGGCTGCTGCTGTGGCTTGGTTTTAAGAACCGGGACTGATTTTCAATTAACAATTATCATTTAACATTTAACAGCTGTTCGGGCTGCCTATCTGGCGCAATTAGACTGGCTGTTAAATGTTAATTGATAACTGTTAATTGATAAATGACCCCGACCTTTGCGGCGCGTCCCGAACTCCGGGGCGCGCTTTTTTTCTGTTATGACTGAAAGAGAAGTTCGGGTGCGCTTTGCGCCCTCCCCCACCGGCCCGCTGCACATTGGCGGCGTGCGCACGGCCCTCTACAACTACCTGCTGGCCCGCAAGCTGGGCGGCAAGATGCTCCTCCGCATCGAGGATACCGACCAGAACCGCTTCGTGCCCGGGGCCGAGCAGTATATTCTGGAGGCGCTGGCCTGGTGCGGCATCGTGATTGACGAAGGCCAGGGCGTGGGCGGCCCCCACGGCCCCTACAAGCAGAGCGAGCGCAAGCCCATGTACAAGCAGTACGCCGACCAGCTCATTGCCAGCGGCCACGCCTACTACGCCTTCGATACGGCCGAGGAGCTCGACGCCATGCGCGCCCGCCTGCAGGCCGCCAAGGTGCCCAACCCGCAGTACAACAGCATCACCCGCGCCCAGATGCGCAACTCCCTCACCCTGCCCGAGGACGAGGTGAAGGCCCTGCT
>JALYUI010000237.1 GCA_030853845.1 Bacteroidota bacterium
CTTGAAGCCCTAGCGTTATGCCGACGCCGGGGCTTCACCTTTTTAGGGGCGACGCTTTGGCGGGGTGACAAACCCGTGCGATAGTGTAAAGGTAAGCGCCTGCCAACCTGGGTTTATAGGGGGCATAATTCGTTTTTTCTTTGTATGGAATAGCTAACACAAAGCCCCAGCCGGATGGGTCGGGGCTCTTTGTGTCTGGGCTCGTTTCTATCGGTAAATGTTGCCTAGCATGCCTTGAATGTCATAACCGCCTCTGTTTTGTTGGGAGTTGGTATAGTAGGAGATATTGGGGTGGTCCAGCTAAAACGGACAGTGCGAAGTCTTATATTCCACTGCCCATCACTAAAAAGCTGAATCCAAGTAGAACGCTGCCCGCCACCAGCAAGAAGTACACGTCGGCTTTCAAGGCTGAATGCGTTTGCCAAGTGGCGGCTGGCTCCAGGCAAAGCGATGTGGCCCACTCCCAAGGCATTTCGCCCGCCTTGTTGGGCCGTTGGCAGCGCCGCGCGCTGTGGGGTAGCCTAGCAGAAACGGCCATTGTGGAGCTCTCTCCTCTCGTACTAAACCGTAACCGGCTGCGCGTTGAAGTGGTGCCAAATCCAGCTTATCAACTCCACGCTGCCCCAGCCCACCAGCCCGGCTACAACCAGAAACCCCAGCAGCAATAGTACCACCAGGCCCCGGCCGCTGCCCGGGTGGCGGCCCTCGGCGTAGTGGCGGCGCAGCAGGGCCACGTTGCGCTCGTTGCTTTTGTAAGCGAAGTCGAATACGTTGCCCAGAATGGGGATGCCGCCGACGACGGTATCAATCAGAATATTGAGGGCCATGCGCACGACAATCGCGCCGCTGGCACCGTGCCGCAGCATGGTGAGCAGCAGCGCCACCGATACGGCCGTGGTAGAGAGGTCGCCCACGATGGGAACCAGGCCCAGCAGTGGGTCGAGGCCGAAGCGGAAGCGGGTGCCCGGCAGCCGGAACTGGCTGTCCATGAGCCGGGCAATGCGCTCGACCCAGCGCAAACGCTCGTCGGCATCGAAAGTGGGAAGGGCGGAAGCAGGGCGGTTTAGCAAGGCCAGAGCGGAATAGTGGGGAAACTGCTCATACGGAAGCGGGACGGAAACGCCGTTGCGGCATCGCAACCAGCAGAATAAAACCCGACGGTTGGGATGGGCGGCGACTATTTTTATCAGGTCGTCGTATACAGGAACTTACCTTCTTCTAACCCGACATCGATATGCGCTATTCCCTGCTTCTCCCTTTGGCCCTGCTGCTGAGCTGCGCCAGCACCGAAAGTCCTACCGCCGACGCGCCCACGGTGGCGGCCGGTGCCAAGCCGGTAGCCCGCGCGTTCGACGTGCCGGCCCTGCTGGGCATGAATGCCGACCAGATTGCCCAGCCGCTGGTGAGCCAGTCCATCCGCCCCGACCACGACCGCACACCCCGCCAGACCGAAGGCGGCATCACCGAGGCCAGCTACACCTACTGGCGCGACACCACGGCGCTGGAGGTAAGCTACGACCCGGCCACGCTGCACATCAACAGCTACTTCCTCAAAACCAAGAGCGGCCACACCGCCGACCTCAACACCCTGCTAAAGCTGGCCAATGTGAGCCGCTACGACAAGCGCCTCAACATCGAGCCGGTGCCGGCCCTCGATAACCCGGGCGTGTACAGTGGGGTGAAGCTGGTGCCGGCCATGTAAAACCAGCACCGGCTCACGGCGCGCAGTAGCGTGGACTTTGTAGTCCGCGTCCCCGCGCCGTTCGCACTACCGCGACTGGCATGGGAACGCGGACTAGAAAGGCCTCGCTACTTTACCACTTTTACGATGGCAGCAGCGCGGCTACGGGCTCGAAATTGCGCACGAATTCTGCTTGCTCGCGGGTTTCGGGCGATTTGGCGATGCGGCCGACTTTCTCCACCGACTGCCATTCTTCGGCAATGCGGGCCAGGGCTTCTTCCCCGCTCAGGCCCAGGTGCTGCTGCAGGTAGCAGCCCACCACGGTGCCCGTGCGGCCCACGCCGCCCCAGCAATGCACCACGGCCCGGCGGCCGGCCCCGGCGCTGTCCTCCAGCGAGGCCAGGATGTCGGTGAGGCGGTGAGGCGTGGGCAGGCCGGCATCGGGAATGGGGAAGCGCCGGTAGCGCACGCTTTCGGCGGGCAGGCCCAGGTGGGCGGCACGCTCCCGCAGCAGGTCTTCGTAGGGCTCCAGCGGCTCGTCGGCGGCGGTGAGGTCGTAGTAGTCGCGGATGCCGGCATCCAGCAGCAGGTCGAGCCGGTGCGCGGCTACGGCGGGCTGGCGGGCACCGGGGTATTCCGAGGCTAGCAGTTGGGGGGTGGCCCAATACGAGTTGGGCAGCGGACGGGGGGTGGGAGTAGTATTCATACCAGAAGGTAAGGGAAAGTTGCGAAACCGCCTACTCCCCCACTAGCCGCCGGGCCAGATTTTCGATATCGGCACGCCGGGCCAATATCGCCAGCCACTCGGCCGGGATGCCCGCCTCGCCATAGGCCAGCCCGGCCAGCCCGCCGGCTACGGCCCCGGTGGTGTCGGTGTCGTCGCCGAGGTTCACGGCAGCCAGCACGGTAGCGGCGTAGCTGTTGTGGTTCAGCAGGCACCAGAGGGCCGCTTCGAGGGTGTGCACGACGTAGCCGGAGGAGGAAATATGGTCTTCCTGGGTACTGGTCAATTCTTCTGGCTCATAAGGTTCCCGCGTCAAGCCCAGCACACGATGAAACTTCAGCCACTCTGCTTCAGGAGCTATTGATTGACTTTCCCTGAACTGGTTCACGATTCGGCGAGTGGCCAGATAAGCGTCCTGCTTTTCGACTCCCTGAATCAATTGCCGCGCAAATTCCAGGTAAATGAAGCAAGCCAGCACGGAGCGAATATGGGCATGCGTAAGGCTGGAAACATCTTTGGTCAACTCAAACCGCTCCTCAACTGAAAGCCCCTGCGAATAAAAGACCAGGGGCAAAATGCGCATCAACGAACCATTGCCGTTGCTGTGCTCACCGGTTCCGCCAGCATGCTTCAGATTGCCACCTTGCTGAATAAACCTCAATGCTTCTGCAGTAGCAATGCCAACATCGAATACGCGGCCGTGGGCAGTCCAATAGCCTTGCTCATACCACTGCACCAGTTTTTGGGCAATATCAGCCAGGTCATAATTTGTAGTTAGACTTTCGGCCAGGCAGAAGGTGAGCGAAGAGTCGTCGGACCAGGTGCCGGCGGGCTGGTGGTGGGTCCCGAAAGCGCGCATGCCGGTCACGGGGTCTTTGTGGCGGGCGGCGCGGGGCTGAAATTCGACGGGCACGCCGAGGGCATCGCCCACGGCCAGGCCCAGCAGGGCGGCACGGGCCTGCGCCGGCAGAAGAGAAAGTTGCATGGGCGCAAGATAGTAGCTTTGCCCGCACGCAAAAAGCAGTTATGCCCCGTTATTGTCCGACCTAACTAGCGGCCGGCCTTACTGCATTACTATCAATGAGAAACCTGTTTCTAATATGGGGCGGCCTGCTGGCCATCCTGCTGGTGGCCGCCTCCGGGGGCCGGGCCGCCGCCCAGGCGCAGCCTGAAATAGCACTACCCAACCGCCTGTCCCTGCTCAACGACCGGGCCTTGGCCAGCTTCCCGGCGGCGGCCGTGAACAGCGCCCGGGCTACCGATATCATGTCGGCCGACCGCAACGCGAACCTGGAAACGCGCATTGTGCTTGACGAGCAGCCGCGCCGGCTGGTGTTTTTTGCCCAGGAGCTTTTCGCCACCGGCGATAAAAAAACCGTCGTGCAGTTTGCCGAAGCCGAGGCCGCCAAAATCGGCGCAAAGACCACAGTTCTGGCCGACGACGGCCACCTGTTGACGGTGCTGACGACCCCGTTGCAGCCCGACTCGACCCAGGCGGCCATCCTCGTCGGCTCGCTGCTGGTGAAGCTGCCCGACAATACTGTTTTTCGCCTCGCAGCCTACGTCAACCCCGCCGCCTATGTGCGGCGCTCCGAGTATGTCGCGCTCGCGGCCCGGATATTTAAGTCGCTGCAAGCCGGCCCCCGTCAACTCAATCGGGCCGCGCACGCCGAAACCCTGCCAGTGCTGGGCTCGCCGAAAAAGCTGCGGCTACAGCTGCCGGCCGACTACGTGGTGAGTGTCGACCAGAAGTACGATTTCCAGGTTTTCATCTTCCATCATTACCGGCCGCTCGATACCCCGATGCACGAAAACCTGACGGTTTACGTGGGCCGGCATCCCTCCTACTTTTTCCGCAGCTACGGTTTCGAGCGTGATGAGGCGCGCCTGCTCAAAGGTGAGTTTCTGGGGCAGAAAGTGAATTGGCTGCATTTTGCCAACCCCGCGCAGGCCATCTACGTGCAGGAGCAGCAGCTCGACGGCAGCGCGCTGGCCCCCGGCCTCACGCTGCACGTGGGCATGGTAGGAGGCAGCGAGGCCATTATCGAAGAGTTAAACCGGATTGCCGGCGGGATTTCGGTGGTGAACTGAGCAATGACAGCGAATACCACTATTTCGCAGCCAGGCCCTGCCCGATGTAAAACGCCCGCCGCACCTGCCGCAGCATTTCCTCAGCCGCAAGCGGGTCGGGTGCTTCGGGCAGGGCCGAAGTGGCGAAAGCGGCATCTACGCGCGCCACGAGCTGCTCGGCTTCGGCTACCAACTGCTCATACTCGAACTCGCCCCGCCGGATTTGTAGCAGGAACTCGCGGTTGGGGCGGCGCACCTGCAACTCGCCGGTCAGAGCAATTTCCTCGGCCATTTGCAGCAGGCGGAAAACGTGCAGCATGTTCTTGGCATCGTAGTTTTTGCCGTGCTGCACGGTATTGGCAAACCGCTCGGTGTTGCGCTTCGCCACCCATTCCCAGTATTCGCGGAATACGCGGCAATAAGTGCTGTAACCGTTTCGGTTGAACGACAGGTAGGCGACGGGCTCCTGCCCTTTTGGTACCGCCGAGAGCAGAACATCCTGCGAGTTTTCTTCGTCGCGCACCAGGCCCCGGTAGCCGAGGATGCGGCCCGGCGTGGCATCCACAAACAGGGCGTATAAATCGGTGAGGTGAGGCACGTTGGCCAGGCCGCATTGCGCGGTTGTGAAGCCGCGCCGCGCCAGCCATACCGCCACCGGTTGCGCGCCGGCCCCGGCCGTTACATAGCAGAAATCGAGCACCGACTTGCGGGCCGGGGGCTCGGGGTGGTTGATTTTCTTGTTCAGGCCCCGCGCCTTGCGGATTTGCGCCACGGCGTATTCGGCAAAGCTGGCCCGGCAGCGCTTCGACAGAAAATCGGCGGCCCGAAACTGCGCGAATAAGGGGTGCTGGTAAATGATGCAGTCGGCCGGGGTGCCGAGTAATTCCAGCACGGTGGGGTTGTTTTTCAGCAGCAGCTCCACGAAGCGGCGCAGCTCGTAGAACACCTCGTCGTTGGTGTCGTTGGCTACTTGCGGGAGGTAATCGAGCCCGAAAAACTGGGCTTCAGGCAGCACGAACACGCCCTTGAGGTCGGTATCCGAATGCGGTAGGCTGGTGCCGTAGGCGCGGCTGCCGCTCACGGCTTCGAAGAGAATGAGGCCCTGGCGGCGCAGGTCGGCAATGGTCATGCTGCGAATGTAGCGTTAACGCTGCGAGTCCGCGCGTGGCAACATCAGGGAAGTGAAAAGATGTGCCTGGCAGATGGATTCGCTGTGTCCGCAATGCTGCTTTAAACAAACCCCAACGAAACCACGCCCGGACTCGCAGCGTCCATGCTACAGCCCAATCAGCTCCCGGAACAGCACATCCAGCACTGCCGCCGTACCCGCTTCGCGCCGCACCGGTAGCAGCTCCCGCGCCGCTTTGCCGGCCGCGTATTCTCCGGCCAGAAACGCTACCAGCGCAGCCGGCCGGGCCACGGTAGTTTTCTCCGTGGCCGAGGCTTTGGCGGCCAGCAGGGCATTTACGTCAGCTTCGAGGGCGGCGGGCAGCAGCGCGCGCAGGGGCTCGAACTCCATGGGCGGCAGCCTGTGGCGCTCGCGAATCCAGCGGGCGGCCAGGGCCGAGCGCAGGGCGTAGAACAAGCGTTTCAGGCGCACCTGCTCGCCGGTCAGGTCCTCCTCTAAGCCCCGCCGCAGCTGCCCCAGGTAGTGGTGCAAGCCGGCTTTCAGGTTGAAGGCGGCCGGCAGCAGCGGGGCCAGCCGGGCGCGGAAATCGAGCGCCTCGTGGTATACCACCGGCGATTGCAGCCACTCGAACACCGAAGCGTTGGAGCCGCGCAGCAGCCGCAGGGCCTTGCGAAGCTCCCAGCCGGCCAGGTCCAGCTCATCATCGACGGGGAAGTTCAGGGTGTCGGGGCCTTCGTCGAGCGTCAGATACCAGGCTGGCCCGTGGCAGTAGATGAAGCGCACGTCGTAATC
>JALYUI010000248.1 GCA_030853845.1 Bacteroidota bacterium
CTGTAGCACGCTCGCCACCAGATACAGCCGCAGCGCCGAGCCCAGCGAGCGCGAAATCAGGAAAAACAGCGCGCCCGTTTTGTAGCTCCAGAAGCCAAACCGCTGCTCCAGATACGAATAGATGCTCACCAGCCGCAGCCGGTAGTACAGCGGCAGCAGCACCGTGCCGATAACGACGTAGCCGGCCACGAAACCCAGCACCACGGCCAGGTAGCTCCAGCTTTTGCCCGCCACGTTGCCCGGCACCGAAATGAAGGTAACGCCCGAGAGCGAGGTGCCAATCATGGCAAAGGCCACCATGTACCAGGGCGCGTTGCGGTTGGCCACGAAGAAGCTTTCGCTGGTGGCACCCCGCGAGGTGAGCAGGGCAATGATGATGAGGACGACGAAATAGCCCGCAACCAGGCTCAAAACTAAAGTTGGCGACATTCTTAATGGTTAGCGGTTAGTGATTGACGGTTAATATCGTTTCCGCAACAAGCAGACAAAACTAACAGCCATCGCCTACGCGCTGGCTAAGTGTCCGTAATGAAGCTGGCTGGTGAACCCAGCAACCACCCATTAATCACTAACCGTTAACCATTAACCGCTCAAAAAAACCTACTCCCAGTCCTGCCAGCGCAGGATTTCGCCCACGGCGGGGGCGTGCAGCTCGCCGCGCAGCAGGCCGCCAGCCGCTACGTCTGTCAGCTGGCGCAGGGGTTCCGAGGCGGGCTCGTCGCTCAGGTCGAAGGTGCCGTGGTGCATAGGCACCACGTGGCCGGCGCGCAGCACGTTGGCGGCCTTGGCGGCTTCGTGGGGGTTGACGTGGCTTTTGGCCATCATAAAGGCCGGCTTGTAGGCTCCGATGGGCATCAGGGCAATATCGACGGGGCCGAACCGGGCCTCGATGGCTTCGAAATGGCTGTCGTAGGCCGTGTCGCCGGCGAAATAAATCAGCTTGTCGCCAACGCGAATCAGGAAGCTGCCCCAGAGAATGACGTTCAGGTCGCCCAGGCCGCGGCGGTGCCAGTGGGAGGCGGGCAGGTAGGTGATTTCGAGCGGCGCGTTGGGGCCGAGGTCGTAGGGCTGCCACCAGCCGGCTTCCTGCACTGGCAGGCCGGGCACCATGCCGCGCAGCAGCGGCCCCATGCGCAGCGACGAAAGCACCTGCATTCGCGGGTTCTGGGCCGCGAGCAGCTTGATGGACTGCTCGTCGCAATGGTCGCGGTGGCCGTGCGAAAGCAATAGGTAGTCGATGCTGCGCAGGGCTTCGGGCGGGCAGGGGAGGGGGTGGCGGCGCTTCAGCCCCAGCGAACTGAACAGCACCGGGTCGAAGAGCAGCGACACGCCCGCCGCGCGCAGCAGGAAGCTGGAGTGCCCCAGCCACACCAGCATATCCTCGGTGGCGGAAAATGCGGCGGCGCAGTCGACTACGGCCGGAGTCCAGGTGTCGCGCTGCTTTTCCTCCTTCTGCGGGTTGGCCGTGAGCTGCCACTTGAGGGCGGTGGCGAATTTCGGCTCGAACAGCTCCTCGCCGTTGGCGAACTCCCGACCGAAAAGCTTATTGCCGGGGTAGCGGGGCCGCACGGTGGGCAGGGCCTCGTTGCGGAGATAGGAGATGCGTTGGGCCATTTGGCAGGAGTCTAGGAAGTATCGGGAGGTTGAGAAACGGACGGGCGGCTCAAGTGTTTGGGGCGGTAGTTGGACGGTAGCCCGGGAGGGACGGCATATAGGTAGTAAATGGTGCAAGAAGAACGACAAAGCTCCTTCAGGGCGACACTCGTTCAACGAATGTCGCCCTGAAGGAGCTTTGTTGCATTTGCGCCTGTTTTTTCTACCGATATGTCGCCCCTATGGAGCTGTTCTACTTAGCCTTATTTCGGCAGCGTCAGCAGGTAGCCGATGGTGAAGTTGGCGTCCCAGTCGAACACGAATTGCTGGCAGCCGGTGGCCTCGGCAATCGACTTGTAGATGTTCAGGCCGGCTTTCGATTTGGCGTTGTCGAGCTGGTAAGCGCTGGGCGCGTCGAGCACGGTGTAGCGCTCCTTGCCCTTGCGCACCTTATTGGCCAGCTCAAACGGCACCCCGCCGATGATGAAGCAGGTACCGCGCAAATCGGCCGGTACCTGGGTGGCTTTCTGCTTCACTTCGGCCGTCACGGCCGCATCGGTGGTGCCTTTCTCGAAATACTTGGCCCCGAAGGTTTCCACCGATTTGGGCTGGTTGCCATCGAGCCACGAAATTTTGGTGTTACCCGAGCCAATATCTGCCACGAAAGCGCGGTCGGCATACGAGGCGGGCAGCACCGAGCGCAGGCCTAGCACGCCCTCCTTTTCGGGCGTCACGGTGTTCACCACGTAGTGGAGGTCCTTCAGCACCTTCACGATTTTGCCCGTGCCTGCGGCCTTCAGCGCCCCCGAGCTCACCACGAAATGAATGTCGTTTCCGTTCACGCCGAAGTCCAGCATCTGGGCGATGTAGGCCTTGAGGCCCCGGCGAATGTCGTCGTCGGTGGCCATGTTTTCCATCACCAGGCTGTTGCCGAAATCGGCCTTTTCGAGCTTCCAGGTGCGGTTTTGGTCGATGCGCACGATAAAGGAGTTGAAGCCGCTGGCCCCCAGCTCCACCACGCCCTTCAGCTTGCCGTCGACGGGCGCGGGCGCTGCGTAGGCGAAGGCCGGGCGGGTGCCACCGCCCATGGCGGGCGCGTCAACGCCATTGTTGTGAACAATGGTATCGACCGGCACTGGGTCGATGGCCGAGCGGCCCGACTGGGCCAGCTCCGGATTGGTAGCTGTGAAACGACGGATGCCGAAGTACAGGCCGACGAGGATGATGGCCGCGATAATGGCCTTGCTGGCGAAGGTGAGCCGCATGGTGGGGGCATTTAGGGTGAAAATTCAGGTTCTGGTTGGGTGGAAGGATTTTAGAACGTCATACTTCATCTGGCATCCGCGTAGCCGAAGCATGACGTTTATTCACTAATCGAGCAGCTTGCCGTAGGCATCGTTGGTAGCCTGGCGGGTGGTAGTGGCGCTCATGGGTACAGGGGACTCGTTGTCCATAATGGCGCTGAATTCGCCCTTCTGGTATTTGTCGAGCAGGTTCTGGCCCTTCTCGCTCATCACCCCATTCTGGATGTCCATCTCCTTCACGAAGTCCTGCGAGTAGCGCATGGCCTGCTTAATCTGGCCCAGCTGCTGGGCCATGTCCTGAGCCACGCGGTCGGTGGCCAAGTCGAAGAAATACTTCTTATCCGGGTCGCCGCGCAGAATGTTCATGGCCGCGCGCATACCCGAGCTGGTGCGCTTCACCAGGGTGTATTCGTCTTTCAACAGGTTCACCTTGAATTTGCTGGCGTCAATCTGGCGCAGGGCGGCTTTCAGAATCTGGCGCATTACCAGGCTCACGTTGGCCGTGGTGGTGGCCATGGGCGTGAGGCGGCGGTTATAGTCTTCAATCTGGGCGGCGCGGCTGGCGTAGGAGTCGGCCGAGTCCTTTTCGCCCTGGCGCTGGGCCGAGGCGGCGAGGGCCAAGTACTCTTTCATCTGGGCGGTGTTGGCTTCCAGCTTGCGCTTCACCAGCTCGTGCGCCCCTTCAATATTGGTTACTTCGGCATCCATCTTGCGGGCTTCCTTCTCGGTGTTCAAGATGTAGTCCTCCATAATGCCGATGGGGTCGGTATTTACAAAAATACTGGCTACCGTGCGGAAAATCCGCTGCCCCAGATACCAGATGCCGGTCTGAATCCGCTTATTCGTCGCCAGCAGAAAGAGTACGAACAGCACCCCCAGCCCGATGCCAAGCTTCACAGTATTGAACACGATATCTAGCAGAAAGGGCAGAATCTGGCCCCAGTAGTAAACGCCGGCCCCTACCAGGGCGGCCACGAAAAGCCAGGCCACCGCCTTTTCGGGTTTCTGCCAGGTGGGCAGCTCATCGCCGGGCGAGGGCGGGCCAAGAAGCGGAGAGTTCATAGGTGCAGTAAAAAGTGAAAGGTAAGAGTAAGACCGGCGGTAACTGTGCTGTTACAGTGGCCCTACGTGGGCCAACCGGTTGAAGTAAGGCCGAAATCGGTAC
This sequence comes from Bacteroidota bacterium, assembly GCA_030853845.1. Taxonomy (GTDB): domain Bacteria; phylum Bacteroidota; class Bacteroidia; order Cytophagales; family Hymenobacteraceae; genus Hymenobacter. The sequence continues at coordinate 4,063 of JALYUI010000248.1, forward strand.
AAGGATAACGAGTCGGCGTTTCTGAGAAAGCAAGCCCGGCCTCATCCGCGCTATTTCGAACCATTCGCCGCGTTCAGAAACGCTTCCGCCGCCTTATGATGTGTCTGAAGCTCTGCCATCGCGGCCGCGTTGGCTAGCTCGTAGGAGGCCAGCGCCGACTGCGTTTTCTGGCGCTCCTCGCTTAGTTGCTGCTGGGTTTGGGTCAGCTGCTGCTGCTTGGCCTGGAGCTGCTTGGTGAGCTCGGCCAGCTCGGCGGTGAGGCGCTGCTCCTGGGCCGTGAGCTGCGCCACCGGGCCGGCGGATGCGCCGGCGACGGTACTTTCGCCCATTTTTTCGCGGTGGCGGGCCAGCACTTTCTGGCGGTCGTCGGTCAGGGTTTGCTCAAACTGGGTGGCCGAGGCCAGCAGGTTCGGTACGGTGCTGCCGTTCACGGCCGCAAAGGCGTTGAAAGCCGTCTGATAAAGCAGGGGGCCGCTCAGGCCGGCGGCGGTCAGGCTCTTCACCATTTTCATATAGGCCGAAAAGTCCTTGCCATCGCCGGCCAGTAGGCCCGCAATGTGGTCGAGGTGGCGCTGCTCGGCCTGTCCGGGGCTGGTTGGGGCAGCCGTAGCGGGAGCACTGGCAGTAGCCGGCGGGCCACTAGCGCCAAACTGCGCCGTGGGCGGGTTGGCCGGCGCGGGCGCGGCGGTGCTTTCCTCCGATTCGATAAAAAAGTCTTTGGCGGCGTTGGCGAGCTTATCAAAAATGGGCATGGCGGGGAAGGTTGAAAAGCTGAATCAGCAAGGCAAAAGCAAAAAACCGGGCCGTTGTCAGTCGGCCGCCCACCGACCTGGGCGGGGCCGGTGCTGTGGCCCGTAAAGCTAGCGGGTATTCCGAAAATCGCGCTCATAAGCCAGCCAAAAGCCCCGGCGGCCCGGCCCGCCGCGCGGTACCGGCCCACCGGGGCCATTCAGCTCAATCGAAAAAAAACCTAATTCGTGGCCTGTGGGGCCAGCCAGGCATCGCGCAGCGTTTTCTGGTTGGGCGAAAGCACCATTTTCTCCACGCTCTCTACCGGTTTCACCTGCACGGTGGGGTCTTCGGCCAGAATCAGCTGGGTGGTGCGTTCCACGCCGCCCCGGGTTTTCACTTTCACAAACACCACATCGCTGGGCGAGTGCTTGTGCAGCACGGCGTCCATGTCGCCGCGGCTGTGCAACTCCTTGCCGTCGAGCACTTCAATCTGGTCGCCCCGGTCGATGCCGGCTTTGTAGAGGCCCGAGCCAATCTGGGTGTTGTAGGCTACAATGCAGTGGCCCTCATCGTCGAACTCGACCTGGTTGGGCAGGGCCGCGCCCAAGGCCCGGGTCGGAATAACAGCCATGCCGGCCACCAGCAGCGTTTCGGTAAAGCGCGGGGTTTCGCGGCCGTACACGTACTGGCGGAAGAAGCGGTTGGCAAACACCGTGTCCTTGCTCACCTCGCCCAGCACGCGCTGCAAATCGCGGGTGGTGTAGGGGTTGGTGGGAGTGTAGTTGGCCTGTTTGCTGCCAAACTCCTGCCACATGGCCTGCATGTACTTGTCGAGCGAAGAGCGGTGGTGCTGGCGCAGCAGCAGGTCGAGCACCAGGGCAATGCCGGCCCCCTGGTCGTAATACGACAGGTTGGTGTTCACCATGTTCATGGGCGCGCCGCCGGTGCCGGCTCCGTCGGTGAAGGCGGCCTGCCGGCTCATATCGATGGCCGAGGCGTAGCGCGCGCCGGGGCTGTTCTGGCGCAGGTTCACCCAGCGGCTGATGTCTTCAAAAAAGTCGTCATCCTCCAGCAGCTTGGCGCGGCGCAGAGCCAGGCGGCCGTAGTACTGCGTGAAGCCCTCGGCAAACCAGAGATTGTCGCTCATGTTTACCTGCTGGAAGTCGAAGGGTTGCAGGTCTTTGGGCCGCAGGCGCTCCACGTTCCAGGCGTGAAAAAACTCGTGGGCCACGGTGCCCAGGTTCTTGGTGGCGTCCTCGTCCTTGAGGGTGCGCGGGCTGGTGAGCGAGGTCGAGTTGCGGTGCTCCATGCCGTCGCCGGTAGCCTGGCTCAGGTAGTCGGCCACGAAGGTATAGCGGGCAAAATCGAACTTGGGCAACTCGCCGAAGATGGCTTTCTCCTCTTTCACCACCTTCTGCACGTTTTTGGCGAAGGCATCCATCTCCGCCGCCGGCCCCTGGTACAGCATCGCCAGCTCAATGGTCTGGTCGCCTTCCTGCCAGGTACGCACCTGCTGCACGCCCAGCGAGGTGGGGCTGTCCATCAGGTACTGCAGGTCGGGGGCGGTGAAGGTGTTCTTGTCGGCCCCAGGGCGCAGCTGAGTGGCCACTTTCCAGGTGGGCGGCATGTCGAATTTCACTTCGGCGGCGCGGTCTTCCAGGCCCTGGGCATAGCAGAGCGTGGCCGGCATGTTCAGATGCGCGTGCTGCTGGTCGATGCCGGCGAAGGTGCCATCGGTCTGGTCGCCGTAGAGGGTGTAGCTGAAGGCCACCGTGCCATCGGTGCCGGGCTTCACGTCCCAGCCGTAGGGGTCGGGGCGGTTCAGGGGCAGGGGGTGGTTGGCCCCGTCGGTAGCGACCACGTAGTACACGTTGCGCGAAAAATCGTGCAGGGCGTAGCGGCCGGGCGAGCTGCGGGCCATGCGCACGTGCAGCGTGCCGTTAGGCACCCCCGAAAAAGTGGCGGTTACCTTGGCTTCGTGGTGCGTGGCGTTGGGAAAGGACAGCACGTAGCGCACGGCCGGGCCGGGCGCTCTGGTTTGCGCGGCAACGGTTTCCAGCCCGAGGCAGAGCGCAATAGCAGCGGTAACAACGTGTTTCATAGGGTAAATTATAGTGAAATAAGGAGTGCAGCCGGATTCGCAGACGGCCAGACAACGTAAAGTTGCGGAAAATTTACAATATAGCCGCCGAATTCACCCAATAATAACGGGAGCGGCGCGTTAAAATTATGTTTTGGTTTAAATAATGGCAGTATGGAATTACCAAGACCCTACTGCGCCGGCCGCCAAAAGATGAGCGCCTCCATTGCCTCGGCGTAAAACCTACCGCCGCGCTCGGCCCGCAGACCGCGGGTGTGGAGGTCGGCTGCGAAATCAGGTATAAAATCAGCCCGCAGCCCCGTAGTAAGCCGGAAAAAACCGAACATGGCCCGGTGCAGCGCCCGCCGCCAGCCACCGCTGGCGTACCGGAAATCGGCCAGCAGCCAGCGGCCCGCCGGGGCCAGGGCGCGGTCGAGCTGGTCGAGGGCCGCCGGCATTTCGGCCAGCTCAATGCAGTCGAGCACAAAAAACGTGACAATGGCGTCGAAGCACTCGCCCGGGTCCAGCGCCGCCTGCGTGCCGTGCCGAAACTCGACCTG
>JALYUI010000252.1 GCA_030853845.1 Bacteroidota bacterium
GCCTGCACCTGCGCCCACCAGGCGGGCGAGCCGGCCGCATAAACCAGGCCCCAGGCGCTGCCGGTGGGCTGGCCAAAGCAGCAGCCCGTGAGCAGGCAGCCCACGCACTGCACCAGCAGCGCTCCGCACAGGGGCAGGGCCAGCGCATCGAGCACGGCCCAGCTCAGCCCCAGCCAGCGCCGCAGGGCCAGCACCGTGAGGCCGGCCGCCAGGCTACCACCCAGAATGGAGCGCGCCGTATCGGTGGGCGCGTTGCTGAACAGCACGGTGGCCCATTCGCTCACCGGGTGGGTAATCAGCTTGCTGCCCAGAATCAGGGCCAGGCTGCTGGCGGCTACCAGCGTGAGCCAGGGCCGCAGCGGTAAGCCGCGCCGCCAGCCCTCCCACAGCAACAGCAGCACGTTGGTGAGGGTGGCCAGCAAGTAGAATGGCGTATAGTAGTCGTGGCCGTGCGGGTTAGGGAGTAACATGGGCGAAGGCTGCGTTAGGGAAAATGGTTGCCCAAACCTAGCGGCGTAATCACCGGCTTTGCAAACCAACCTTCGTCGTTATCGGACTTCCTGCCAACACGACTGCCGAAACCAACGCTTTGACAATGAGGCTGGCAATATCGAGAAATTCAGGCTTTCGGTTGCCGCTCAAAAATCGGCGACCATTCCCTTTCGGGCGGGTTCTGACTGCCAGCCCCTGCTGCCCGTATTCCACGATATTCTGCGCCATGCCCTTGAAGATAATGCCGTGAAACGGCAGCACCAAGTACCAGTACAGCCGACCAAACAGGCCGCGCGGGCGGTAGGCGGCCAGCTGCTCCAGTGCGTGTCCGCCCGCGGGCACGTCCACAATGCGGAACTGCAGCCAGGCTTCGCCGGGTAGCTTCATTTCGGCGTAGAGCGAGAAGCGGCGCGGGTCGCGCAAGAGGCACACCACGTCGTGGCCCGCTGCTGCCAGCAGGGGCAGCAGGCGCTGGCCGATGTAGCCCGTGGCGCCGGTGAGGAGAATTTTCATGCGGTGAAGAGGAGTGGGGCAGCGTTAATAAAGAACGTCCTGCTTCGACAGGTGGGCGCCATATGAAGCCTGACCAGCAAGAAGTAATGCTAACTGAACGCCCGGGCCGCCGGGTTGTTCGTTGCTCCTGCGGCAACTACTGCGCTTCCGCCGCAACCTCAGTGGTCAGTCCGCATCTTTGGCGCTATGAAACATGCCCTACAACTTCTCGCCGCCGGCCTGCTGCTGGCCTCTGCCGCCCAGGCCCAAACCAGGCTCACCATTCCGCCCCTGAGCCCAACTACGCACATTCACCAAAATTTCTCGACCTCCTACATTGACCTGACGTATTCGCGGCCCTCGCTACGCGGTCGCACGGCGTTTGGCGGCGTCGTGCCCAACGGCACGGAGTGGCGCCTGGGGGCCAATACCATCACCAAAGTGCGCTTCGGCGAGGAGGTGAAAATAGGGGGGCAAACGGTGCCCGCCGGAGCATATGCCCTGCTGGCCATTCCCGAGGCGAAGGAGTGGACCTTCATTCTGAACCGCGACACCGCCCAGTGGGGCACCTACGAGTACAAGCAGGCCCTCGATGTGCTGCGTGTGAAAGCCAAAGCCACCAAGCTGGCCGCGCCCGTCGAAACTATGAGCCTGACCGTGGAAAACCTCAAGCCCGCCTCCGCCGACCTCGTTCTGAGCTGGGACCGTACGCAGGTAGTGCTGCCCATTGTGGCCGACCCCGACCGCGTGGTGATGGGCCAGATTGAGCAGGCAATGAAGGGCGAGAAGAGGCCCTACGTGCAGGCCGCGCAGTATTACTACAACACCGGCAAAGACCTCACGCCCGCCATCGGCTGGCTCGACGAATATATCAAAGCCAACCCCGGCGAATATTATAGCTACTACTGGAAAGCCAAGCTGCTCCAGAAACAGGGTAAAAATGCCGAGGCCATTGCTGCCGCCCGCAAGTCACTGGAGCTGGTTCAGGCCGACAAAAATGAAATTTCGAAAGCCGAATACCTGCACCTGAACCAGGAAGTGCTGGCTGCCGCCGGCGCGAAGAAATAAGCCGGTGTCGAACAAAAAACGGCTCCGCGC
>JALYUI010000262.1 GCA_030853845.1 Bacteroidota bacterium
GGATAAACCAAGGCTACTTGGGCCACTGCACCTCCATGTCGTCATTGATGAACACGCCGAAGTTGACGAACTGCAACTCACCTTCTTCGAAGTATAAGTCAATCATCGACTTCTCGTAGGACAGGCGCACCGCGCCTTCTTCCATGGTTTCCACTTCGGGCTCGGGCTGCTCGTGGCGGGCCATGAGGGCCTTCACTTGGTCGATGCTCTGGCCGTAGATGGCTTCGCCGTAGAGGCGCATGCCGGGGTTGTCGGTTTCGATGCAGCTCAGGCGGAAGTCGTCCTCGCGGTCGAAGTAGAGCGAGAGCAGGTATTCCTCTTCGTGGTAATTCCAGGCCTGATGCTCGAAGTCGTCGTCTTCGTCCGACTCTTCGATTTCCTCGGGCTCGCCCACGAGGGTGCGCACCTCGTCCATGGTGGCGCCGAAGCGCAGCGGGCCCATGCCGGTGCCCAGAATGATTTCGTTTTCCTCGATGCTGGAGGGTTGGGTGGTGCTCATGGGGTTGGGATAAAGGGTAGTGGCAAAGGTAGGGGTGTAATGATTAGTGGTTAACGGTTAGTGGTTAATGCTTGTGCGGGTATCAGTCATTAACCGCTAACCGTTAACCACTAACCATTATTTCCCATACTTCTCCACAAACGCATCCCTCTGGCGGATATACTCCGGGTGGGCCTTGGCCTCGTCCCACTTGCGCTTGAAGATGGCGGCCGCTTCCACCTTATCCACATCGGGGTGCAGGTTCCGGGGCAGCTCGGGGCGGCCGTGGGCACCGCTCTGGCCTTTTTTGTCGGCGGGCACGGGGCCGGCGTACTTCTGGCCGCCGGCGTGGTTGGCGTAGCGTCTGGCCCGGGTATAACCCATCTGAATGAATTTGCGGGCCATGTCGGCCCCCACAAAATCATGGGCCTTCAAATAAGCCTCGAACAGGCCGTAAATCGCCTCCGACGACTCGGTGGCTGCCGCAGCATCTTTGAAGCGCCAGTGGGGCAGAATTTCACCCTTGTAGGGCTGCACCAGCAGCACACCCTGCTCGCCCCGCCCTACGCGGTACAGCTCGGGGTGCTCGCGGAAATCGAGGGTATGGAAATCGAGGGTATAATCAAAGGGCATGAGCAGGGCTGGTTTTTCCGCTGGGTTGTACGCAGGCGGGGAAAAACCGGCAGGCTCCTGATGGAAAACAGTGCTTCTTCAGCAGCGGGAGCGGCTTGGAGCTTCGGCGGGGCCTGCGAACTCATCAAGTCGGGCGGTTTCGTTAGAAAGCGGGCGATTGAGTTCAGGAATCCGAACAGCCGTAAAAACCAGCGCGGGTTGCAGACGGCTCAGCGGGACCAAACCCTTGAATCAGGTTTTCCCCAGTCTTACTTTTTAATTAATTTTTTTTTCTAAAAACTCTTTTTATTTCCACTCATTAGGTCGGTTGATAAGTGGAAAAGGGCCGAGGGTTATCAACAGCGGGGAAAACGTGGGGGTAAGGTTCGTGTTATCCACGGGTTATACACCTCGATTGTGGAAAATAAATAACTGATAATTAGTTGATTATTTTATTTTTCAACATCTCCACTGGGTTTCCACATTTTGCTTTCCCCACCAGAAAGCCGGGTGTGGGAAGCGGTTTTGCGGGGGAGAAGTTATCCCCGGTTATCCCCGTGGATTTGGCCCTGTGCGGGATGCGATTTCACCAAAAAAACTTCTGCCCCACTTATCCCCGGGTTACTCATATGTTTCCCCCAGGTTATCCCCGAAATCCTCCCCGTCCGGAATACGATGTGGAAAAGTCCGTGGAAAAGCGGTGGGGTAACTCCAAAAAAGGGCCTCAGTAACTGGAAAAACACTTTGGTTATCCCCCTTGGGGAAAAGTAGATGGTTTTGAGGGCGGGGAACGGTTCGAGAGTCGCGCCGTCCGCACTGAATGCACGTCCCTAACCGCTTCTCAAAAAAAGGAGCACCGGCCGCTTGTAGCGTGGACTCTGTGAGTCCGCGCGTGAGCAGCAAAACACCAACGCGCTGACTCGCAGAGTCCACGCTACATTCCTAAAACGTAATCGGCTCCACCACATCGAAGCCAGCACGCACCTGGATGGGCTTGGCAAAAAGAAAGACGGGCTCGGGAGGCAGCAGCAGGTTAGGGTCGCCGCCGCGCCAGTGGCCGTCGCCGTCGGCATCGATGAGGGCGCGCAGGTGGTAGAGGCCGGGGGGCATGTCGGCAAACAGGTAAGTGCCTTTGGGCGAAGACAGGCTGCCGATTACCTGAAGCTTGTCGTCAAGCAGCTGGAGCTCGAAATTTTTGGCCGTGGTGGTAATAGTGCCCGAAAGGCTGGTGGACACATCCTGCTCGCTAATGCCCAGGCGCAGGGGTTTCAGGCGCAGCGGCTGGCCGGTGATGGTTGTAATGGCAGCGCTGTCGAGAATGATGTCAAGGCGGGCTTTGGCTTTGGTGTTAAAGCGTACGGCCAGCTCGGTGCGGTCGGCGTTGAGGGTGCCATCGGCGGGCAGGCGCAGCGGGCGGCGCTTCACCGAGTCTTCAACCAGCGTGCCGAAGGGGCGGCCGGGGGCCACGCGCACCGGCACGGCAAACTGGAATTTCACCTGGCCCTCGGAAAAAACCGAGCGCGGAGCTCCTTCCACAGAATAGAGCGGGGGGCTGGCGGCCTTTTTGGCGGCGGCGGGCGGGGCCGCGAATTTCACCTGGAGCGTGTCGTGGCTGATGTTGCCGGTGCTGTCGGCCGATGTCAGCAGGTAGCGACCATCGCCCACGTCGGCGGTTTTATAGAGCACCACCGTGCGGCCGCGGTCGGCCAGCTGCAGGGCTTCGGCCACGGCGGCGGCGTTGGCAGTGCTGCCCAGCGGGGCCAGGGCGGCGGTGCGCAGGCCCTCGCCGAAACTCAGGCGCAGCTGGGTGGGGCTGGCGGTGCGGTTGGTGAGCAGGGGCGGCCGCTTGTCGGGCTGGGTAAGTACGAGGTCGACGGGCCTGGCGGTGCTGCCGTGAATGCCGACGGGCGCGGGCAGGTAGGCGATTTTTTCGCCCTCGTCGTAGTGCCCGTTGTTGTTTTTGTCGATTACAGCATAAAGCTGATAGTCGCCGTCCTTGAGAAAATTCAGGCTGAATTTGCCGGCCTTGTCGGTGAGCACGGTGTAGTACGGGCGGCCCTTGCGCACGCCGAGCGTATCGGCCACGCGGTAGAGGCCAATGCTGGCATTTTCGATGGGCCGGGCCGTGAGCAGGTCGATGAGCCCGCCGCTGACTTTGCCCGAATCCAGGGCCGGGCCGGTGCTAAAGGTGAGGGAGGCATTTTTGGCCGGCAACGCTTCGGTGATATCGACTATGCCCTCGCGGAAATTGAAGCTGTAAGTGGTGTTCTCATCCAGCGGCTTGTCGAAGAGCAGAGTAACGGAATTGCGGTCTTCGCGCAATTTGTAGGGGTTGTCGTCGGGCAGCTGCGGGGTAATAAGCAGGTTTTTGCTCAACTCCTTAGTGATAACCGGCTCCGAGAAATTCAGGGTAATGAACTGCTGCTTCACGTTGCGGGCCACGCTATCGGGCGAGCTGCTGATGCGGCGTGGGGGGGTGCGGTCGCGCGGGCCGCCCAGGGGCGGGGCCACGGCGGCGCAGCTTTCAAGCAGGGCAACCAGCGCCAGCAAAGCCAGCAGTTCAGCGCGAACGGACATTATACAACAACAGCGTGGTGAGCGTGATAATAAGAATAGCCGCCCCGATGCGCAGCCCCGTGCGGCGCGTCACTTCGTTGGTCGGCTCGGCGGGGCTAACGACGACCACGCGCCGCACAGTATCCGCCACAAAGGTGGGGAGGCCGGCGGGCACGGGCCGTGGCGAGTCGGTGCGCACCTTGGCCCCGGGCGGCACTACGGCCGCCGGCGCAACTACGGTTGCCGGGGGCTCGGGCGTGGCC
>JALYUI010000281.1 GCA_030853845.1 Bacteroidota bacterium
GCCCAGTCGGGCCGCCCGCAGGTGCTCACCCCTATCTGGCAGGAGCCTCCCCCCGACGGCCCCGAGCCCTGCTACTGGGAAGCCACTATCCGGCCGGTAGCCACGGGCGTACTTTCGGGGGCCATTCGCTACTTCCTGCTGCGCCTGCTCGATGTGAGCACGGCCATGCGGGCCTCGGCCGGCAGCTCGCACCGGCTGCACCAGATTCTGGCTCAGGCCCCGGCCATGATTGCCACCGTGGAAGGCCCCGAGCACCGGTTCTCGTTTATCAATGCCGGCTACGATGGCCTGACGCAGGGCCGCGCCCGCCTGGGCCAGCCCCTGGCCGAATGCTTCCCCGAGCTGCTGGACCAAGGCTTCGGCTCGACCCTCGACTACGTGTACCGCACCGGCAATGCCGTAACCGAGCAGGGGGCACCCGTGCAGCTGGCCCGCTACGAGCACGGCCCCCTGCGCACCTACTACCTCGATTACTCCTACCAGGCCCTGCGCGACGAGCGCGGCGTCATCACCGGCGTGCTGGGCTTTGCCGTGGATGTGACGCCCCAGGTGCTGGCCCGCCGCCAGGCCGATAAGCTCCAGGCCCAGGTGCGCGTGGCCGACCTGCGCCTGCGCCGCCAGGCCGAGGTGCTGCCCATCATTACCTTCATCACCGACTCGACCGGGCACACCACCTACATGAGCCCGCAGTGGTACCAGTACACGGGCCTGCCCACCGGCACGGGCTGGGCCGAGGTGGATGCGCAGTGGCCCAAAATCCTGCACCCCGACGACCACGAGCGTGCCCAGGAAGAAATTTCGGCCAGCATCAACCGGGCGCGGCTGGGACGGGTAGAAGTGCGGCTGCGCGGCACCGATGGGCAGTACCGCTGGTTTCTGACCGAGGCCGTGCCCGAGTTCGATGCCGAGGACCGGCTGCTGCGCCGCGATGGCTACATGCTCGACATTCACGAGCTGCGCGAGACCCGGCGCAAGCTCGAAACCAAAGACCAGCTATTCAAACAGATACTGGCGCAGGCCCCGGCCAACATTGCCGTGGTGCAGGGGGCCGACCACTACTACTCTTTTTTTAACCCCGGCTATCAGGCCCTGCTGGGGCCGCACGCGCAGCTGGGGGCACCCGTAGCCGAACGGAGCCCCAGCGTGAACCATCAGGGTTTCCTGCCCCTGCTCGATGAGGTGTACCATAGCGGCGAGTCTTTTACGGGCCACGAAGTCCCGGTTCACCTGCCCTACCTGCCCGCCGCGGAGGCTGACCGCTACCTGGATTTGTCGCTGCTGCCCATGCGCGACGACTCGGATGCCGTCAGCGGCATGCTCGTATTTGCCATCGACGTAACCGAGCGGGTGCGCAGCCGCTCCCAGGCCGCCAAGCTGGCGCTGGAGGTGGGCCGGCGGGAAGTGGAGCTCCAGGCCATTACCTCGAGCGTCCCGATGTTCATTGCCCACTTCGACCCGGCCGGCGCGCTCACCTACCTCAACCCCTACTTCTACGAATACACCGGCCACGACCCCACCGAGCCTATTGGCGATGCCTGGCTGAGCGTGCCGCCCGACGAGCGGGCTGCCGTGCAGGCCCGGGCCGCTACCGCAATAGCCGCCGGCCAGCCCTGGCAGGCCACGTTTCGCTGCCGCCGCCGCGATGGCGAACTGCGCTGGGTGCAAACCCAGGCCCAGCCCTACCTGGGTCCGGATGGCGCGGTAGCCGGCTTCAGCTCGGCCACCACGGAGGTGCACGAGCTGCAAAAGCGCACGGAAGAGCTGAGCCAGAGCCGCGAGAATTTTGCTGCCCTGGCCGACAACATTGCCCAACTGGTCTGGATGGCGGATGCCCAAGGCCACATTTTCTGGTACAACGAACGGTGGTACGACTACACCGGCCTCACCGCCGAGCAAATGCGGGTGGGCGGCTGGCAGCAGGTGCACGACGCCACCCTGGTGGAGGAGGTGAACGCGCGCTACCTGGCCAGCATCCGGAGCGGGCAGGCTTGGGAAGACACTTTTCCGCTGCGGGGCCGCGACGGCGAGTACCGCTGGTTTCTGAGCCGGGCGCGGCCCATTCGCGATGAGGCCACCGGCGCGGTGCTGCGCTGGTTCGGCACCAACACCGATGTGACCGAGCTACGCCAGCTGCAGCAGCAGCTGGCCGACAGCGAGGAGGAGCAGCGCATTCAGGCCGAAAGCATTCCGCAGCAGGTATGGACGGCCCGGCCCGATGGCAGCGTCGATTACTACAACCACCGTACCGCCGCTTACCTGGGTGCGCCCATGAAAGCCAACGGCCCCGAGCACTGGCTCAGCTTTGTGCACCCCGACGACCGCGCCACTATGCAGGAGCGCTGGCGGGCGGCCATTGCCACCCAGCGCTACTACGAGGCCGAGTTTCGCCTGCGCCGCTACGATGGTGAGTACCGCTGGTTTCTGGGCCAGGCCCAGGCCCGGCGCTCGGCCGGCGGCCAGCTGCTGCAGTGGTACGGCACCAACACCGACGTGCACCAGCTGCGCGGGCTCCAGGAGCAGGTGCTCAGCAGCCAGGCCCGCTTCAAGCAGCTGCTCGAAACCCAGCCCCAGCTGGCCTGGACGGCTATGCCCGACGGCCGCGTGAACTACTACAACCAGCGCTGGTACAGCTACACCGGCCTCTCGTTCGAGGAGCTGCGCGACTGGGGCTGGGAAAAAACCGTTCACCCCGACGACCTGCCCGCCAGCCTGCGCCGCTGGCAGCAGTGCCTGGCCACCGAAGAACCGTTCGAGACCGAAATGCGCTTGCAGGGGCACGACGGCGACTACCGCTGGTTTTTGTGCCGGGCCGAAATATTGCGCGACGCGCACGGCGCTCCCAGCTCGTGGGTGGGCGTGAACACCGACGTGCACGATTTCCGCCGCATCCGCCAGGAGCTGGAAGAAAATAACGCCCGCCTGCGCCGCACCAACGAGGACCTCGACAGCTTCGTGTACACAGCCTCGCACGACCTCAAGCAGCCCATTCACAACATGGCGGGCATCTTCGAGGAGCTTACCCGCACGGCCTACTTCCGCGACCCCGAAGCAGTGAAGCTCGTCGACTTCTTCGAGCGCGCCCTGGCCCGCATTTTCGCCACCATCGACGACCTCAGCGCCATTGTGCAGGTGCAGCGCCTCGACCGGGAAGTACCCGCCGAACCCCTGGACCTGGCCGCCCTGGCCACCGAAGTGCTGGCCAGCCTGCACGACCAGATTGACCAGGCCAGCGCCCAGGTCGAGCTCGATTTTGTCACCTATCCGGTAGTGGAATTCGTGCGACCTAACCTGCAAAGCATTTTCTTCAACCTGCTCAGCAACTCGCTGCGCTACGCCGACCCCGCCCGCCCGCCGCGCATCCGCTTCAGTAGCACCCCGGACCTTACCACGGGCCGCCCCATTCTCACGGTGCAGGACAATGGCCTGGGCATCGACCTCGCCCGCTACGGCCCGGAGTTGTTCCAGCTGTTCCGCCGCTTCCATGCCCACGTCGATGGCACCGGCGTGGGCCTCTACCTCGTCAACCGCATTGTGCAGAACCACGGCGGCCGCATCGAGGTGAGCAGCACGGTGGGCGAGGGCACCACGTTCCGCATCTTTTTGTGATGACACTTGGAGAAAAAGAACGTCATGCAGACTAGAACGTCATGCAGAGCGTAGCGAAGCATCTCGCCTGTGGGAGTAATCAAAACCGCATAGCCGAAGGTCGGCATAGCCAACGATTGAAAATAGTGGTGGCACGCGAGATGCTTCGCTACGCTCTGCATGACGTTCTTTAACCCCACCCACCACTCAACCCTAACACCTAACCTGTGCTTCTCTCCAAGCTACCCGATGTGGGCGTCAGCATCTTCACCCAAATGACGCTACTGGCCCAGGAAACCGGGGCCATCAATCTGGCCCAGGGCTTCCCGGATTTCGACCCGCCGCGCGCGCTTCTGGAAGCGCTGGCCCGCCACGCCCTCACGCCCGGGCACCACCAGTACGCGCCCATGCCGGGGCTGCCGCGCCTGCGGGCGGCCATTGCCGCCCAGGTGGCCCG
>JALYUI010000289.1 GCA_030853845.1 Bacteroidota bacterium
TCAGTGAGCAGTGAACAGTGTCGTTCGAAAAGCTTCTGTCAACCGTTCATTGCTCACTGATAACTGTTCACTGACCTGATGAAAATTCATACCCTCGATACCGGTTTGTTCAAGCTCGATGGCGGCGCCATGTTCGGCGTGGTGCCCAAAAGCATGTGGCAAAAGCTGAACCCGCCCGATGCTAATAACATGTGCACCTGGGCCATGCGCTGCCTGCTGATTGAGGACGGCGGCCGCCTGCTGCTCGTCGACAACGGTATCGGCGACAAGCAGGACGAGAAATTTCGGGGTCATTTCTATCTGCACGGCGACGACACGCTGGAAAAGTCGCTGCGAAAGCTGGGCTTCACCAGCGCCGACATCACCGACGTGTTTCTGACGCATTTGCACTTCGACCACTGCGGCGGCTCGGTGCTGCGCCGGCCCAACGGCGTGCTGCAGCTGGCCTTCCCCAACGCCACCTACTGGAGCAACGAGGCCCACTGGGATTGGGCCATTGCGCCCAACGCCCGCGAAAAGGCCAGCTTCCTCAAGGAAAACATTCTGCCGATTCAGGAAAGCGGCCACCTGCAGTTTGTGGACCTGCAAGGTGGTGTGCCCAACGCCCTGCCGCAGTTCCGCGAAATCATTCTGGCCGATGGGCACACCGAGAAGATGATGCTGCCGGTGATGGACTACAAGGGCCGCACGCTGGCCTACATGGCCGATTTGCTGCCCAGCACCGGCCACATTCCGCTCCCCTACGTGATGGGCTACGACATGCGCCCGCTCATCACCATGACCGAAAAGGAGGCCGTGCTGCGCCGCGCCGCCGAGGAAAACTGGGTGCTGCTGCTCGAACACGACCCCCTGAACGAAGCCTGCACCGTGCAAATGACCGAAAAAGGGGTGCGCCTCGACCAGACGTTGCGGCTGGCCGATTTATAAGGTAGGGGATGGTCGGGGGCGCGGGTTTTGCGTATCGGAAGCAGCGGCGGCCGCAGGTGTCGCGACTGTGAGCCAAATTCCCCTTACATCAATATAACATCCACTATGACCCAACTCGGGTTGGCATTTTCGGGCGGCGGGGCGCGGGGGATTGCCCATTTGGGCGTATTGGCCGCGCTCGATGAATTGGAGCTGCCCATTGGCCGGCTGGCGGGGGTGAGCTCGGGCGCTATTGCCAGTGTGTTTTACGCGGCTGGCTTTCCACCGCGCGAGATACTACGGCTGCTGCTGACGACCAACGTATTTCGGCTTACCCGGCCGGCATTCAGCCGGTTTGGGCTGCTGCACCTCGATGCGGTAGAGCAATTGCTGGCCCGGCACCTAGGCAGCATCACCCAGTTCGAGCAGCTGAGCCGGCCGGTGACGCTGGTAGCCACCGACCTGATTGCGGGCGAATCGGTGTACTTCAGCGCCGGGGCGCTGCTGCCGCCGCTGCTGGCCTCGTCGGCGGTGCCCATTATCTACCGGCCGGTCGAGTTTCAGGGGCGGCAGCTGGTCGATGGCGGCCTGCTCAACAACCTTCCTGTGGAGCCGCTGCTGGGCCAGCCCGGCCTGCGCGTGGTGGGCGTGCACTGCAACCCCATCAACCGCGAAGCCCGCATTCCCACCTTCCGCCGGCTTATCGAGCGTACGCTGCATCTGGCTATCAATGCCAACACCTCGGCCCGCAAAAACCAGTGCCACCTGCTGCTGGAGCCCCCCGAGCTGCACCTCTACCGCCCGCTGGGCTACAAGCGCGGCCCCGAGCTGTTCGATATCGGCTACCGCTATGCCCTGAGCCAGGCCGCCGCCCTCACTGCCCTGCTGGCCTGATTTGGCCGCCCGGTGGCGGGGCGGTATTGCGTTTGCCGGGCCATCTTTACGGTTCGAAACTTACTTCGGTAAGTGGTTTCTTTGGTTGAATACGCTTCGGCGCGCTCATTTATTCTTTGCATTTCCCGCATGACTGCCCGCGAAAAATCCCCCTTCTGGTATACCATGGCCACGCTCGTTTTTAAGGTGGCCGGCTGGCACTTGGGCGAAATCCACAATCCGGAAATCAAGAAGAGCATGATGATTGCGGCCCCCCACACCAGCAACTGGGACATTATTCTGGCCCGCGCGGCCTTTTACCTCATGGGCGTGCCGGTGCGCTTCACCGTGAAAAAGGAGTGGACCGAGCATTGGGCGATGGGCTGGCTGGTGCGGGCCATCGGCGGCCTGCCCGTCGACCGCAGCCGCAACAACAGCCTCGTCGATGGCATGGTGAAGCTATTTGACCAGAACGACGAGCTGGTTATTCTTATCACGCCGGAGGGCACCCGGGCCTACCAGCCGCGCTGGCGCAAGGGCTACTACTTCGCCGCGCTCAACGCCCACGTTCCCATTCGCCTGGGCTACCTCGACTACGCCAAGAGCGAGGCCGGCATTGGCGAGGCCGTGTGGCCCAGCGGCGACTATGAGGCCGATGAGGCTAAAATCAAAGCCTTTTACCGCACCAAATCCGGCCGCTTCCCCGCGCAGGGCGTGCGTTAGGGCGGGAAGGGGAAGTGAGTCAATAAAAAAAGAACATCATGCTGAACGCCGTGAAGCATGACGTTCTTTTTTACCTCCGCAACACAATCACAACCTGTCCGGCTGCACCTGGGCCGCGAGCTGGGTTGCGTATTCCTGGGCACAAAGCCGCAGGCGGAAGGTCGTGCCCTGGTGCTGTTCGCTTTCGACCTCGATGCGGCCACCCGTTGACTGCACCAGCCGGTTCACCAGGAACAGGCCCACGCCGGTGCCTTCGCCGGCCTCGGGGTGGAAGCGCCGGAACAGGTGAAACAGCTCGCTGCGGTGGCGTTCCAGATTAATTCCCAAACCATTGTCGCTGATTGCGATGGCCGGGCACGTTCCATCCCGGTAAGTGCGCAGCTGAATGCGCGGCGGGCGGGCCGGGTGCCGATACTTCAGCGCGTTGCTGAGCAGGTTGAGCAGGATGGTGCGCAGGTTGGACCGCACGTACTCCAGGCCCGGCAGGGCCGAGAAGTCGGCCTCAACCTGGCCGGCGGTTTCGAGCAGCTGCGGGCGCAGCGACGTCAGCACTTCGTCGAGCAGCGGGCCGAGGAGCACGTATTCGGCGGGCTGCTCGCCGGGCTCGCGCTGCTCCTGCACCACGGCGGCCAGGTCGGTAATGGTGGTGCTGAGGCCGCGCAGCGAGTCGTCGATGAGGCGCAGGATGGTGGCCTGGTCGGGTTCGTCGAACCGGGCCGAGAGCCGCAGCTCCCCGAGCAGGCCTGTGAGGTTATTGACGGGCTGCTTGAGGTCGTGCGAGGCGGCGTACACGAAGTTATCCAGGTCCTGGTTGGTGCGGGCCAGCAGTAGGTTGCGGGCCTGAATTTCTTCGTTGGCGGCCTGTAGGCGCAGGTTGTTGGTGTTCAATTCCTGCCGGGTGGCGGTGAGCGCGCTCAGCGAGTCGCGCAGCTCCTGGTTCATTTCCTGTAGCTCGTCGTGGTAGCGGGCCACGTATTGCCGCCACTCGTTTTTCTCGATGGCGTGGCGCACCGCCCGGTCGAGCAGGTCGCGGTCGAACTGGCCCTTCACCAGGTAGTCCAGCGCGCCGCTGTTGAGGGCGCGCACGGCCAGGCGCTCGCTGCCGTCGCCGGTTATCATCACTACGCACAGCGTTTCGGCCGGCACCAGCGCGCGCAGCTGGGCCAGCATGGTCAGGCCATCGGTATCGGGCAGGTTGTAGTCGAGCAGCACGCAGTCGGGCCGCAATTCCCGAAATAGCGCCAGCCCGGCCGTGCCTTCACTGGCCTCGCTTATTTCCAGCCGCTCCTGGCCTTCGAAAGGGCGAAGCAGCCGCCGGTACAGGGTCCGGTCTTCGGCATTGTCGTCGATAATGAGGAGTTTCTTCACGCCATTCGGAATTCGCAGCCAGCCAAAATAGCGTGCAGCAACATAAGCTACACCAGGTCCGGTAGTTCGGACGATTCCAACCAATACTGTATAATCAGCCGTACTTTCTCTTCCAGGCCGGAATAGCTCACCGGCTTGGTGAGGTAGCTGTTGGCCCCGAGCCGGTAGCATTCCTCAATGTCTTTCGTGTTAGACGAAGTGGTGAAAATGATGACCGGGATGTTATGCAGCCGCGGGTCATCCTTCACCGTTTCGAGCACTTCACGGCCGTCGGTTCCGGGCATGTTCAGGTCGAGCAGCACGATGGCGGGCAGGGTGCCGGGCCACTGCGCGAGCTGGCCGTAGCCCTGTAGGTATTCGAGGGCCTGGTCGCCGTTTTCGCAGCGCAGCACGGGGTTTTGCAGGGCGTGTTTGCGAAAGGCCCGGCCGAGGGCCGTGAAGTCTTCGGCGCTGTCTTCGACTACGAGGATGGGTTTGAGGGTAGCATTCACACTAAAATAACTTTCGGAATGGTAAAATAAAAGGTGGCCCCGTGGCCCGGCTCCGACTCCACCCAAAGCGTACCGTTATGCTTTTCGACCATCTTTTTGGCAATTGCCAGTCCGGCCCCGGTGCCGCCGCCGTATTTTTCCTGGCTGTGCAGCCGCTTGAAAATGCGGAAGATATTCTCGTGGTGCCGGGGCGCAATGCCAATTCCATTGTCCCGGACGAATAAAACGTGGAAAGCTGCGGGGTCGATGGCGGCGCGGGGTGAGGCTTCGCCCGGCGCCAGCGCCCCCACCTCTACGTGCTTATCGGCCCGGTCGTTGTAGCGCATGGCGTTGGTGAGCAAATTATTGAACACCTCACCCAGGCGTACGGCATCGCCGGGCACGGTGGGCAGGGGGGCCAGCACCCGCACGGTGGTGCCGGTTTGCGCGAGGCGGGGCGCGAGCAGGTCGAGCACCTGGGCCAGCACCTCGTTCAGGTCCACGGCCTTCAGCTCCAAATCGAGGCGGCCGGCGCGCGAAATCTGGAGCAGCGCCTCAATCAGGGCTTCCATGCGCTGGCTCAGGCGCACCAGCGTTTGCAGCTTCAGCACGCCGTCGTCGTCGAGCTTGTCGGCATAGTCTTCGAGCAAAAACAGGGCGTAGTTGTGAATACCGCGCAGCGGCTCCTTCAAATCGTGCGAGGCCACGTAGGCAAACGAGTCGAGCTCGTCGTTGCTGCGCAGGAGCTCGGTGTTGAGGGCGGCCAGACTCAGGGCTTTGGCCTGCAGCTCGTTGAACACCTTGAGGCGCACGTCGGAAATATAGAGGCGAATTTCGCGGGCGGCCTGCACTTCCAGCGGCAGCCAGGGTCGGGCGGTGTCTTCCACGGTTTGCTTCCAGGCTTCGAACGACTGCCGGGGCGAGAGAAAAATCTCGCCGTTGGCCAGGGTCCCGGGCTTTTCGTCGCGCCCGGCCCAGGTCACGGTCTGCACCACTTCGGGCCGGAACCAGATGATGAATTCGCCGGGGTCCCGCGAGAGGCGGATGACGAGTAGCCCGCTGGCCGAAGCCCGGATGGCCCGCCCCGCCGGATTAAGGCTGGCGTAGGAGTCGGTTTGAAACTCGTCGGCCCCGACGTGCTCACGCAGCCAGCCCACCAGCCCGGCCACCTGCGCGGCCGTGGGTGTGGTGCCCAGCCTGATGGTTTCGCCCTCGAAGCAAATGGCCACGCCCCCGCACCGGAATACGTCGAGCAAAGTGGTCGGGAACTTGTGCAGGCCATCGACGAAGTTGGCCTGGGTGCTCACCTGCTCGAACAGGCGGGTTTGGGTGCCGGTGATGTGCTGGCGGTAGGCCAGCTCGTCGTACTGCTGCTTGGTGCGTAGCAGGGCCGACACGGTTTTGCCCAGAAACTGGCACAGGTCGCGCAGCTCGTAGCTCACCAGGCGCGGCGACTGGTGGTGGCAGGCAATCAGGCCCCAGAGCCGGCCTTCGTCGATGAGCGAAATGGTCATCGTGGCCTCCGAGCCAATATTTTTCAGGTACTCAATGTGGATGGGCGACACGCTGCGCAGCACCGCGTAGGTCATGTCGGGCGGGCGGGCGGCTCCCGGGCGCACGGGGGGCACTAGGGGCACGGGCTCGTAGCCGGTATCGGCAATGAAGCGCAGCCAGTTTTTGAGGTACATGGCCCGGGCCTGGCGCGGAATATCAGTGGCCGGGTAGTGCATGCCCAGCCAGGGCGGCAGGTCGTCGCGCACGGCTTCGGCCACTACTTCGCCGCTGTCGTCGGGGGCGAAGCGGTACACCACCACGCGGTCGAAACCGGAGAGGGCGCGCACCTGCCCAACCGTTACTTCGCACATTTCCTGGGTGGTGCTGGCGCTCAGCAGGCGGCCCATGCTCAGGTTGAGGGCCGGCAGGTCGAAGGCACTCACCGTGCTGTCGGCCACCGGCTCGCCTTCCACCCACAGCAGGCCGTCGAAGCGGTGCAGGATGAGCTTGTAGTACGGCCGGTTCAGCACGCGGTCGAGGCGCACGCCCAGCAGGCGCGGCTGCTCGCTGATGCCGGGCCACAGCCGCTCCACTTCGAGCAGCTGCGCGGGCTCCATCAGGCCGCCGAGGCCGGTGCCGAGCAGCTCGGTGGGAGCCAGGCCGAGCAGGGCTTTGGTGTTGGCGCTGGCCTGCACCACCAGCCGGCTCTGCTCGTCGAGGCACAGCAGGAAGCCGTAGGGCTGAATGAGGCCGGGAATATGGATGGGTTCCCGGTCGCAGTTGGTGAGGTCAATAGGCTGGCCCAGCAGCGACTCGTCGGACAGGTTTACGGCTGGCTGAGCCATGCGGCAAGGGTTTGAAACGTGAGAATAGCCGAGGCCACGACGGCCTCGGGAGCGTCGGCCGCAGCGGGTTCGAGCAGCTGCGTAAGCTGTTTCCAGAGCGGGCCGGTGCGCTCGGCGCGGCTGCCAAAAAACGTGCGCCCGCCAATGCCGGCCGCCGCCAGCTGCCGGGCAATCACCTGCCCGCCCAGGGTCGAGCCTTCGAGCACGTACATCGCCCCCAGCAGCTGCGCACGGGTTTCGAGCGGGGGCAAGGCGGAGCAGATGGGCGGCTCCGCGACGTAGCCCAGCGTGGCGAGGTCTGCCGGAATGAAATGGGCGCGGTAGCGCTGCTCCAACTGCCACTCGGGGCCGAAATTGGCGGCCTGTTGGCGCAGGGCCGTCTCGTAGGGCAGCACGAAGCCGTACATTCTGGCCAGAAACCGGGCCGTATCGGCGGGCGTGACGGTGCCCGCAGTCAGCGCCCGGTTGAAGGGGTTGGCTTCGACAGCATCATGAAATGGCTTGGTTTCGAGGCGCAGGCGTGCGAGTAGGGCCGGGCTTTCGGCGGGGGCAGGCAGGGGGTGGGAGGGGGTATTCAAGCTGCTAAAATAGTGCCGCCGGCCCTATTGCAGGCCGTAGCGTGGACTCTGCGAGTCCGCGC
>JALYUI010000304.1 GCA_030853845.1 Bacteroidota bacterium
GCACCTGGGTGGTGAGACCGAGCGCGTTGTAGACGGCCAAGCCGGTCGCGTAAGCCGCAGGCTGGCCGGGGGCAGCTCCCACGGCGGCCACCACGGCCGCCTCGCTGGGGGGCACCGGACCGAAGCGGCCGGTCACGGGCCGGTAGTAGCGGCCTTTGGCCAGGCGTTTCAGCTCCCCGCGCTTGCTGAGGCGGCTCAGGGCGGCGGCCACTGCGCCAAACTCGGCGGGTGCCCGCACAAAGTCGGCATAGCCCACCGGTTGGCCGGCGGGCAGTTGGTCAAGTTTGGCGCGAATTCGTTGCGTGGTGGCGGACATTGTGCAGGGACGTGGAGACAAAGTAACGATAAAGTCGGTCTAAAAGTGTCAAGTTATTACTGGTAATAACTTGACACTTTTAGACCGGATGCCAGGAACTGCATTTACACTGTTGTAAATCTCCAGCTTGGCCGAGTGCACCAGGCGAATGTTGTCTGCGCCTTCAACGCTGGGAGTAAGTAGCACCCGGCATTCGGCGCGATTTCGCCAGCCCAATCGTTGGCCGGTACCAGGGCCGGCAGCTTGCCGGTCACAGGCGGCAAATTATTGTTTGCTCTTGGCACCATCAGTTTTTTGCAATGACACAATGCGAGGGTCGTATGTGCTTGAAAAAAGCGCGAGAAACTTAGAGTCGATAATTAATGATTATCGACGGTAAGTCAATATCTTTGCTGAAGCTGATTTTCTTGCCAGGCGCGCTTGCTTTTTTTGCTAACCACTCCTTTATTATATGTCGCAACTTCCCGCCACCGTTCCGCAGCCCTTTGGAGCAAACGTCGCGGCTACCGTTTCGTCGGCCGCGTCGGCTTACCTGGACGCGGGCCTGCAGGGAGCCGACAACACCCGCCGGGCCTACCTCTCGGACTTGCGGGGGTTCGAGCAGTTCTGCGCCGAGCGCAACTACTGTTCGCTGCCGGCCGACTTGACCACGCTTATCGAATACGTCACGCACCTAGCCGACACGCCGCCCACGCCCCGGGCGACCGCCCGCGCCGCCGCCGTGCCCCGACCAACGCGCAAGTTTGCAACGCTCAAGCGCCACCTGGCCGCCATTCAAAAAAACCACCAGCTGCGCGGTTACCCCTCGGCCGTTGGGGCACCCGAGCTCGCGGCCGTCCTCGATGGCATCGCTCGTCTAAAGGGCAAGCGGCAAAAACAAGCGCCCGCTTTTACCGTTGCGCATCTCAAGGAAGTCATTCGAGGCCTGGACCGCGCCACCCCCGGCGGCCTGCGCGACCGCGCCCTGCTGCTGCTGGGTTTTGCCGGGGCCTTTCGCCGCTCGGAGCTGGAAGCCCTCGATGTCGACCACGTGCGCCTGACGGCCAAGTCACTCCTAATAGATATGGGCAGCAGCAAAACCAACCAGTATGGGGAGCTGGAAAACAAGGCGGTGTTTTATGCCCCGGATGAGCTGTTTTGCCCCGTGCGGGCCGTGCTGGAATGGAAGGAGCTCCTCGGGCGCACCAGCGGCCCCTTGTTTGTGCGCTTATCCCGGGGCGCGGCGGGCGAGCCGTCCCGCCTCAGCAAGCACCGGCTCACGGCCAAGGGCATGAACGAGCTGGTGCAAAAGCATTTTGGCAGTCGGTTCACGGCCCACTCCCTGCGGGCGGCTTTCGTGACGGTAGCCGTGCAGAAAGGACAATCCAACAAGGCCATTAAGAACCAGACTAAGCAGAAAACCGATGCGATGATTGAGCGCTACGCGCGCCTCAACGACGTGGAAGATTTTAATGCCGCCCAACATTTGGGCTTGTAGTCTCTGGTGCTTCGGTTAGCCAAGCAAATCCGAAGAAGCGGGATGGCAGTTACCGAACAGCCTACTCTGGGGCTGCGCGTTATTGCGGCATTGCTTATGAGCAGCCTAAGCTAAATTCCGGCCAGGCATCATGTCTCCTGCATGATTTTTCTCGACTCCCACTGGCCTAATCATCTCAGCATTCGGTGCGTGGCACCCACGGCGGTCATCCGCTCGTCAGCTACGCCCGCCGTGGAGGCGAATGCCGGCCAGCGGGCTACCTGGGCCAGCACCTCGTCCACCAGTTCATCGGCCCGGCGGATGCTCATCTCGCGGGCTACCTGGCGCAGGTCGGCCCGGTCGATGCCGTCGCGCTTACCGTTAACCGACAGCTGGTGCTGGCGGAGCCAGCGATTGGCAGGGTTGTAGGCGTAGGCCACGTCGTAAGCGGGCGAGAGTTCCCACTGGCCGGTGGGGCGCAACAGAAACGCGGTGTTTTTGGTGTGGTCGTCCTGGTTGCGGGCCACCACGTTGAAGACCATGCGCCGGAAAAATTGCTCGGCCGCCGCGTAAGGCAGGCGCAACTGGCGCATGACCTGAAAGGCTTCCTCGTAGGAATAGGCGGTGGGCTGATTGAAGTCGAAGTGAGCCAGGGCGCATAAGGTCTGGGCGTGCAGCTTCTGGCCGTCATCTCCCCTATCGAAGCGGCGCGTCATGAAGTGGGCGCGCGGCCCTTCCTGGTAGAGCCGGCACTCGCTCATCTGCACACCGCTGGCGGTGGCCATGAGGTAGTACGCGTATTCGAGGCGGCCGAAATCCTGCGGGTCGGCCAGGGCTTGGTCGCGCACGCCGTCGAGCTTGAGCAGCCAGTACCCGTACCCGGCTGGGGCAGTTACCTGGCCCGAGCGCACGTCGCCGGTGGTTTCGTTGAAGGCAATCAGGGCCTTGGGTCGGGCACCCCCCGCCGACGTGCCCACCGCCAGCAGGCCGGCCAGGCCTTCGGTGTCCTCGTCGCGCAGGTTGACCCGAAAGCCTTCCCGCTGGTCGAGGACTTCCTGAGCCAACTCGACCAGGGCGGCAATCTCCACTGGCTGCGAGCCGGCGGCGGCCCCGCCGGACAGGGCCGGCTCAAATTCGAGCGCGCCCATGCCGCGGTTGGCAATGTAGCAGAGGCGCTCCACGGGGGAGAAATCGGCCGGGGCCCGTCCCTGGGTCGCCAGCCAGGTATCAATCAGCTGGTTGCCGAAGCGGTCGGGGAGTGAATCGGCCAGCAGGCCCGGCAGGCCGTGGTAGGTGTCGGGGTTGAGCGCGGGAAAGGAATACACCCGCGAGGACCCGGCGGCCAGCGGCATCCGCAGCGGCGCGACGTCCAGGCCCGCCTGCACGAACGCGGGCGTGTAGGCGAAGGTGGCCACGCCCCGGTCGGCGTTCCAGTTGACGGCCCCGACCTGTTGACCCCACAAGCGGATGGTGGCCAGCGTTACCATTCGGCGGGAGGAGAGGTTTCGGGGCCCGTGCCCGGCGAGGCCTGCCGCCGCTGCTTGGCCGTGAGGCGGGCCAGGGCCACGGGGTTAATCTCCGCCATAGTGACCAAGCCGTTGAGAAAGTCGAGCTGCTCCAGGGTGCGCAGCAGTTGCACGAAGGTCAGCAGCGAGGTGGGCCGGCCGTGCTCAATCTGGCTCAATGTGGCCCGGTCGATGCCCGCTGCGTCGGCTACTTTCTGTTGGGACTGATTGCGGTTGAGCCGCATCTGGCGCAGGCTGCGGCCAAGTTCCCGAAGGATGGCCAAGTCGGAAAGGGAGTGCCAATTCATGTTGTACAAACGCAACAAATACCCTCAAATATAAGGTGTTTGTTGCGTTTGTACAACAAAATAATCAGTATTGCCACCAAGAGTACGTAGTAGATTCTTTCATGGCAAGTGTTCACTAAATCATCTATGGTTTTTGTAACCAGGCTAAATGACGCAGGCCAACTCTCCCCCACCCTTTTTGATGCGCTCTACTCACGGCCGCGGCGAAGTAATCTGCCGTGGGCTGTTCGCACCGGCCGGGGGGGGGGCTCCTTGGTGAAGGTCAGGCAATATGGTGATTCTTGTCATGGGAAGGGCAGCGACCGGCGGGGACCTTTATAGCAGGCTGGTTTTCTAGCCAGTTCCCTACCTACAGCGACCCAATGACGAATCTAACCCCTGGCATGTTCGTGGTGCCAACGATAGCCTTGACCGTTACAGGATTACTGTACGCCTACTTCGCAAAGAAAACGCCGGAGCGTCGCGTATTCAAGCGGTTTGTCGGCTTGGCCCTGATGCTAGCTTTTGCGCTGAATTTCATTTGGGAACTGAGCCATTGCCCGTTGTATAAAGGCTGCGGCTATGACCCGCTGCACGTCGGTTTTCTAGCGTTAGCCTCGCTGGCGGATGCCATCATGGCGGCGTTGCTGTACCTGGGCCTGGCGCTCGTGTATAAAGACGGCCTCTGGGTGCGGCAGTTGACGGGGCGACGGGCTTTTTGGCTCGTGCTGATAGGGGGCACGGGAGCCACGTTAACCGAGATTGTCCACCTGGCGGCGGGAAGCTGGGTTTATACCGACCGGATGCCCCTTATTCCAGGCCTCGGGGTTGGCCTTTCCCCCGTGCTGCAATTTGCGGTCCTGCCATTGCTTATTTATAGCCTGAGTTTCTACCTCACGGCACCCCGAAGCATACTTGCTGCCCACGAAGCCCATCCGGAAGCAGTTTAGAGGAGCCGAACCAAAGCAGGTTAGGGGTATTTCCTTGGTGCGGCGCAAACGAAGGAAATACCCGAATTATACTGTTAAATAATAGCAATGGTATAAAACCGGGCGGTTTGATTCGAGTACACTCATGGACACTTATTGTCCTTCAGCCCCTGTCCCATGCACGCCTTTAACCAACCCCTGCTCGACGCCATTAATGCCTGCATCGCTGCCTGCGAGCACTGCGCCTCCGCCTGCCTGGAGGAGCAGGACGTAGCCATGATGGCCCGCTGCATTAGCCTCGACCGCGACTGCGCCGACATCTGTGCCCTGACGGCTCGCTTGATGGCCCGCAGCTCCGAGTATGGCGTACAACTGTTAAAAGAGTGCTCCGACGTGTGCAAAGCCTGCGGCGAAGAGTGTGAGAAACACGCTTCCCACATGGTCCACTGCCAGGAGTGCGCCGCTGCCTGCCGCCGCTGCCAGCAGGCCTGCCACCAGGGCATCAGCTTGGCCGCCTAGGCAAGCACAACGCTCCAGATGCGGTTGTGAGGGTTACGAGCCGACACTTAACTTTTACCACGCGAAATACGCGCTCATGCCTTTCTGCCCAGAACAGGAACATAGAATGCAACTACCATCAGCTCCCCGGATTCGATAGGGCCAGTTGGTAACGGTGCAAGCTTGCCAACTGCATCATACACGTAGCCCTGGCATAGCGCCGGCGTGCTACGTGGCGGGCACCCCCGACTTTGCAATCTTGCGCATGGCAGCCGGGGAATCCCCAAACTTGCACAGCGCCTCGCAGTGCTGGCGCAGCTCCGAAAACTGGATGTAGTGGATGGTCGCCCCGGCCGCGCGGATGGCCGGGCGCGAGAGCTGCGTCAGCACTTCCTTCTCCCGGGCATCGGGCACCACCAGATACAGCGCCGTTTCGTTGTCCGGCATCGAAAAGGCCAAATCTGTCAGGCGCAGGATACCGCTGTAGATGCTGGTGCTTTTTTCCACCTCGAAGGCGGCCACCACGCGGCTGGTGCCGGGCGCGAACCACACGATGTCAATCAGACGGATGGTGCTGGCCACCTCAGCCGGTACGGGCAGTTCGGGGTGCTGGTCGAGGCAGAGAAAGGAGAGCTTCTGGCCCTGGCAGAGGCGGTTGCGGTCGTTGATGGCCGTGGTCACGTCGCAGCCCAGCGCCTTGCCGATGCGCAGCAGGTGGTGCTGCATCTCGGTGTGCTGGTTTTCTTCCTGGGTTTGGGTCTGGACTTCTTTGTGGCGCTTTTGCGCCTGCTGCTGGTATTTGTCGCGGTCCTCGTCGGTGGCGAACTGCTGGTCGCCGGCAATCATCTTTTTCACGCCCACGTCGAAGAGCAGACCGCTCAGCGCGCCGTAGTCGAGGCTCAGGTGCTGGCGGTGCTCCTGGTTCAGGTCGCGCAGCCGCTCGCGCATGCGCAGGTATTCGGACCAGGAACCGAGCTTGATTTTCTCCCCGAACAGGGCGTTGAACCCGTTGACGATGGCCGTGTTGCAGGGCGGCATAAGGGTGGGGTGCAGGAAGTACAGAATGCTGGCCACAGCCGGCCCAAGACCCTTGATTTTGCGACGGTCCAGGATGTTAATTTCCCGCAGCAGCTGCTGCTCGGTAGTCGCCGCCAGGCAGCTTTCCAGGAATTGCCCGAAGGCTCGCTTGTTGTCCTCGTGCTCGTAGATATCGGGGATGCGCAGCTTGGGCTTCCAGTAAAACGGGTGCGCCGCGCCCTGAAACACCTGTTTTTGCTCACTGATGACACTGAGCACAAACTCCAGCGAAGTGCCTTTGAAATCATTGCCAAAACTGCCCGCCTTGATGTCCTTGACCACCTGCTGCGCATCGGCAAGGCGCTGGGCTGCGACGTGACCACGGCCATCAACGACCGCAACCGCCTCTGCCAGGGCCAGAAGCTCTCCTTTCTCTGCCTCGACCAGCAC
>JALYUI010000308.1 GCA_030853845.1 Bacteroidota bacterium
GAACATCTCCTCGCAGGCTTCACGGATTTCCTGGATTTTATCCTCCGGCAGGTCGATGGGGGTGACTTTGCGGGCCAGGCCGGGCAGATACTTCGAGCGGTAGTCGAACAGCTCCTCGCCTTTCACAATCTCGGTGGGGGGCAGGGCCAGGGGCTGGCCGTCGGGGTCTTCCACCACAATGCAACTGAACTCGCGGCCCGCCACGAAGCTCTCCACCAGCACCTGGGTTTCGCCGTCCACGTTGGTCAGGCGCACGTTTTCGGCAGTTTCGAACACCTGGTCGAGGGTGTAGAGCAGGGTTTCGGGGTGGAAAATCTGCTCGGTGCCGGGGGCTTCGGCCAGCTGCGAGTCGTCGGCCGGGGCGGGGTCAAGCTCAAGGCCAAAGTTCTCGTTCAGCACCACGGGCAGGCCGATGCCCTCGCGGATGTCGGTGAGCTGCTGCACCCAGGCAATCTTGTCCTGCTCGCCCAGGCGCTGCCAGTCGGCCCGCGTGAGGGTTTTGCGGAACAGGCTGCGCTCAATGGCGGCCTCGAAGGGAGCCAGGTCGGCGGTTTTCAGAATGCTGACCCCGATGCTGGAGCCCTGGCGTGGGGCCTTGAGCACCAGCGGCAGGCCCAGCTCGCGCACCAGGTGAGCGAGGGTGGCGGCGTGGTCGGCGCGGTCCCAGTCCTCGGCGGTGATGACGCGGAAGTCGGGCGTGGGCTGGCCCAGGGCTTTCAACAGCTTCTTCTGCGCGATTTTATCGATGCCAAACGCCGACGGCAGGATGCCCGAGCCCGAGTACGGAATGCCCAGCCACTCCAGCATTCCCTGAATGGCCCCGTCTTCGCCGCCCGGGCCGTGCAGGGCCAGAAAGGCGAAATCCATGAGCAGCGGCAGCTGCTCGGGCTGCACCTGGCGGCCCACCTTGGCAATGGCCTCAAACTTCTCGTCGTGGGTCATTTCACCCAGGCTTTCGATGTACACCTGCAAATGGTGCAGCGAAGGCGGCTGCATGGCCACCGGCGGGTAGAAGTCGCGGATGGTGCCCTTGTAGATGTACTGCCAGTCGAGTAGAATAAACTGCCCCAGGCTGTCGACGAAGATGGGCACGGGCTGAAACAGTGCCTTGTCCAGGTTATCAAACACGGTGCGGCCCCCGGCAAAGGAAATTTCCCGCTCGCGCGAAGTGCCCCCGAAAAAAATACCGATTTTCATAAGTGCAGCAAAGGTAAGGAGAGGTGCCGGGGAGTTGGGTCGGGCGCGGGCTGGGCTGCCAACCGGGAAAGAACGTCATGCAGCGCGCAGCGAAGCAACTTGCGTGTGGTAGTAATTCCTTCGTGAGGATTTCATTGGTTAGCTACCCGAGGCAAGATGCTTTGCTACGCGCTGCATGACGTTCTTTGCAATCGTTCTGAATCGGTTCATCCCCCTCACCATTCTCTTCTTTCTCCCCATGAACACCCTCGATACCTACAACTTCGCCGGCAAGCGCGCCGTGATGCGCGTCGATTTCAACGTGCCGCTCGATAAGGACCAGCGCATTACCGACGACACCCGCATCCGCATGGCCACCCGCTCGGTGATGAAAATTCTGAACGACGGCGGCTCCGTGGTGCTGCTCTCGCACCTGGGCCGGCCCAAGGGCGGCTTCGAGCAGAAATATTCGCTCGAGGCCCTGCTGCCGCGCCTGTCGCAGGAATACGGCCGTGAGGTGCAGTTCGGCGGCGACGTGCTGGGGGCCGAAGCCACCCAAAAAGCAGCGGCCCTGCAACCCGGCGAGGTGCTGCTCATGGATAATGTGCGCTTCTACAAGGAAGAGGAAGCCGGCGACCCGGCCTATGCCGCGCAGCTGGCCCGGCTGGGCAACGTGTACGTGAACGATGCCTTCGGCACGGCCCACCGCGCCCACGCCTCCACGGCCGTGATGGCCGGCTCATTTGCCCCTCAGGACCGGGTGGGCGGCTACCTGCTGCAATCGGAAGTCGACAATGCCAAAAAGGTGCTCGAAAACGCCGAGCACCCCTTCACCGCCATCATGGGCGGGGCCAAGATTTCGGACAAGATTCTCATCATCGAAAAGCTGCTCGACAAGGTCGACAACCTGCTCATTGGCGGGGGCATGGCCTACACCTTCGCCGTGGCCCAGAATGGCCACGTAGGCAGCTCGCTGCTCGAAGCCGACAAGGTGGACCTGGCCCGCGAGCTGCTCGACAAAGCCAAAGCCAAGGGCGTGAACCTGGTGCTGCCGTCCGACTCGCTCATCGCCGACAAGTTCGCCAACGACGCCAACGTAGACATCGCCGACAACCACAGCATCCCCGACGGCTGGATGGGCCTCGACCTCGGCCCCGAATCGCGCGAAGTATTCGCCGACATCATCCGCCAGAGCAAAACCATTCTCTGGAACGGCCCGATGGGGGTGTTCGAGATGAGTACCTTCTCGCTCGGCACCGAGTACGTGGCCCAGGCTATTGCCGAGGCCACGGCCAACGGGGCCTACTCCCTCATCGGCGGCGGCGACTCGGCGGCGGCCGTGCAGCAGCTGGGCTTCGGTGAGCAGGTGAGTTACATCAGCACCGGTGGCGGCGCGCTGCTCGAGTACATGGAAGGCAAGGAGCTGCCCGGCGTAGCGGCCCTGGGCTAGGGTTCGCTGCTGGCAATCAACTGCCCCCACGGTGCCTGCCAGGCCCGTGGGGGCTTTTTTGCGGATAGCGGCTAACGGCCGGGAGGGGCTGCCGCTTTCGCTCGGTCTTACCAGCAGGAATCGAAAGAGTTGGTTAGCAGGAGCCAAACATCCGCGTAAATGCTGAATGCGGAAGCGAGGGGTGAAAAAACGAAGCAGCGTTCAGATATATTTGGGCGGGAGCGCTAGCTGCTTATGAGTGTTGAAAGGGCGGAAATAGCCGGAATTATTCCGGTGATTGCGCAATATAAATCGCGCAAAAAAAAGTGTCTTGTCGCATCAAAATGCGACAAGACACCTAGAAAAAAAGATGGAGCTTTGTGCCTGCATAGAAATGGTGCTTAGTTGCCATTGTCACCCTGTACCTTGTAATAATCTGCCAGTTCTTTACTTTTTTTGTCGGCTTACTTAACGCTTTCCTTATGAGAAATAACTTACGACAACTTCTGCTGCCGCTGCTGCCGCTGCTGCTCCTGGTTTCCTGGAGCGTCAGGGCGCAGACCGTGCTCCAACAGGAGTCGTTTGAATCGACTCCGGGGGCCGCCGGCTCGTTTATAAATCTGGCCGGCACACGGTTTTATCCCATTGCCACAACCGGCTCAAACGTTGAGTACTTTGTGCGCACCCAAAACAGTACCGTGACGACGGATGCGCCCGGCTTTTTCCCGACTACTGGCACGAACGGGGGCACCAAGGACGGGACCTTTTACGTGGTAGGCGAATCGGTGAAGGGGGCAACCACCGTCTCCCGGCAGCCCGGCGTCATTACCCTGAACTCGGTGAGCATCGCGGGCTACGCCAGCCTGAAAGTAGTGGTAGCCCTGGCCTCGACCCGAGGCACCGCAGTTGGCCGCATGGAGCAGGACGACTCCCTGCGCATCCAGGTCCGCTTCAATGGGGCCGGGGCCTGGACAACCGTCGGACAGTTTCTGGGCGACAACACCACTTCCCCTGACCCGAATGGCCAAGGCCTCTGGCGTCAGGACGTCAACCTCAACAACTCGTCGTTGGACGACGTAGCGGCGGGCTCGCCGGTGATGGATGCCAACCTGGCGGACTTTACGTTTCCCGTGTCGGGCTCGGGCTCGACGATGCAGACGCGGATATTGGTAGGCCAGTATGGCGGCAGCGAGGAATTTGCCATCGACAACATCCGGGTGACGGGGGTAGTGAGCAGCAATCAGGCCCCGGTGCTGGCCAACATTGAAAGTACGGCCCTGCCCTATGCCGAAGGCGCGCCGGCGGCCCAAATCACCAGCACCCTTACGGTGAGTGATGCCGACAACACGACGCTGACCGGCGGGACGGTGCGGTTTACGGCGGGCTTCGACAATACGGAAGACCAGCTGCTATTCGTCAACCAGAACGGCATCTCGGGCAGCTATAACACCGGCACGGGCATCCTGACGCTGACAGGCACGGCCACCCTGGCCACCTACCAGGCGGCCCTGCGCTCGGTGCGATACCAAGATACTGACGCCATAGATGCTACTAATGGCACGCGCACGGTGGCCTTCCAGGTCACCGACGGCATCACCAGCAGCTTGAGCGTTTCGCGCGACATTGCGGTGACGGCTGCCCTGGACGCGGCCTCGACGCTGCCTTACACTGAAGACCTGACCACCGACGGCGAAGGCACCCGCTACAACAGCAGCCATTTTACTGACCTCAGCCACGCGGCCTTCTTTCGCACCAACGTTGCCACGAGTGCCAATGGAACCTTTTTTGAGGCTGGCTTCGCCGCGCCCACCTTCACCAACATCAGCAACAGCTATTATTGGTACGGGGCGGGACCCAACATCAACGGCCCCACGGCCTTCTTCATCACGAAGCAGGTGGATGCGGCCAGCTACGCCAACCTGCAATTCCAGGTGCGCCTGGGTGCGGCCACCGGCTCGTGGGATTCCAACGACTTCGTCAAACTCTACTATCGGCTGAACAATGGTACCTGGGTGATTTTTGCCTCGTTCCGCAGCACCGACCAGACCAGCGCCACCAATGCCGGTACCGGCAACCTGGCGCAGGATGCCAACCCCACCAATCTGAGCAGCCCCCCTACCGGCACCGCGCTGACCCCGGCTTTGCAGAACTTCACCTACGCGCTGCCAGCGGCCCTGAATGGCCAGCAGGTAGACTTTAAGATTGAAGAAGCCGGCCAGGACGCCAACCGGAACGGCGAAACAATTGCCTTCGACCTGATTCAGGTGACGGGCACGCTGCTGGCACCCGCCACGGTAACAACCGCGGCCGCTACCAGCGTCACGACGACCAGCGCGGTGCTGGGCGGCAACGTGACGGCTGACGGCGGTGCCGCCGTGACGGAGCGTGGCGTGGTGTATAGCACCACCAACACGACCCCGACCACGGCCGATACCAAGGCAGCCAATGGCACGGGCACGGGCACGTTCTCGGCTACCATTTCGCCCCTGACGCCCGGCAATACCTACTACGTGCGGGCTTATGCCACCAACAGCGTGGGCACCAGCTACGGGGCGGTGGTGAGCTTCACGACCACGCCCAACGCGCCGGTGGTGATAGTACCAGCCAACGGCAGCCTGGTGAACACGACCACGCCAACCTACGCGGGCACGGCGGTAGCCGGCAGCACGGTGACCGTGTTCGTGGACGGTTCGGCCATTGGCACGGCCACGGCCACGGCCGGCGGCAACTGGAGCCTGAGCCAGCCCACGGCCCTTTCGCAGGGCAGCCACACGGTGCGGGCCACGGCCCAGACCAGCGGCTCGGCCGTGAGCGCCAACTCCAACACCAACACCTTCACCGTGGACACGGTGCAGCCCACGGTGGCCATCACGTCCTCGACGGCGGCCAACGGCGGCAGCACGACCACCTCGCCCATTGCCTACACCGTGACCTTCTCGGAAGCGGTAACGGGCTTCGTGGCCGGCGACGTGACGGTGACCAACGGCGGCATCTCGGGCTTCTCGGGCTCGGGCACGACCTACACCTTTAACGTGACACCGGCCGCTAACGGCGCGGTGACGGTGAGCGTACCGGCTAACGTGGCCCAGGACGGGGCTGGCAACGGCAACACCGCCGCTACGCCCAACCCCTACAGCATCACCTACAGCCAGCCGAGTGCCACGGTGAGTTCGGTAACGCGGCTGACGCCCTCGCCCACGGCTACGGCCCAGGTGAGCTACCGGGTCGTGTTTTCGGCCAGTGTAACGGGCGTGACGGTGAGCAACTTCAACACCACCAACACCGGCACCGTGACGGGCACCAGCGTGAGCAGTGTGAGTGGCACGGGCACGACCTACACCGTAACGGTGAACACGGGCACCGGCGACGGCACCCTGCGCCTGAACGTGAACAACAGCACGGGCATTACGCCCTCGGTGAGCAACGTGCCCTACACCAGCGGGGAAGTATACGCCATCACCAAAAGCTTCGCAGCGGCCCCGTCGCTCACCATCGTGGGTACGGGCGGTACGGGTTCCGACGTGACGGCCTTCGTGGATACGGTGCGGGTGCTCAGCGGCGGCTCGCCCTTCAGCAATGCCCTGCGGAATGGCAGCTTTGAATATCATAACGCGCTAATTAACGGTGATTTTGGCTACAACCCCACCGGAGCCAGCTGGACGTTCAATTCCCAGTCGGGTATTGCCGAGTCGGGCAGTGCCTTCTCCCCGATTACGCCCATTCCCAACGGCATTGCCGTGGCCTTTGTGCAAAGCAACGGCAGTGGCAACGGCCAGCTGCAGCAAAACCTGGCCGTGCCCACGGGCAGCAGCTACCAGGTGCGCTTCCAGGCCGCGCAACGCGTATGCTGCACCACGCTCGACCAGTCGCTTAACGTGTTCCTCAACGGCGTATACCTGGGCAACATTCTGCCCAACAGCAGCGCGTACAGCACGTTCACGTCGGCCACGTTCGCCGTGACGGCCCCGGCCCTGACGGCGGCCATCACCTCCACGACGGCGGCCAACGGCGGCACGAGCGGCACTTCGCCCATTGCCTACACCGTGACCTTCTCGCAAAGCGTGGGCACCAGCTTCACGGCTTCGGATGTGACGGTGGGTAACGGTACTGTCTCGGGCTTCACGCCCGTTTCGGGTACGACTTACACCTTCAACGTGACACCGGCCGCCAACGGCTTAGTAACAGTGGATGTGCCGGCTAACGTAGCGAACGACGCTAACAACACCGGCAACACCGCCGCTACGCAGTACAGCATCACCTACACGCAGCCAGTGACGGCGGCCCCGGTGCTCACCACGCCGGGCAACGCCAGCCTGGTGAACACGACCACGCCGACCTACACGGGCACGGCGGTGGCCGGCAGCACGGTGACGGTATTT